>DATFJT010000001.1:0-7910 GCA_035269065.1 Saprospiraceae bacterium
ATTTACTCATTTAATCAACTCCGGGGGATCCTGGAGAGAGGTAGATTTCACCAATCGGGAAGGCCTTGTTAATGGCGTATTTAGCGGATCTGAATTAGAATTTGACTCAGAAGGAAATGCCTACTGGGCTGATGGATCTGATGTAGTGCGTGGTATAAGCAAAGACCAGGAATACTTTGAGTTTGAAGGTTCACTACCAGGCTATTATTACGGGTGCCTTGATTTTGAGATTAAACAAGATACCCTTTACATGTACCATATCGCCGGGGATAAAAACTGGCCTTATGGCGATGCGGTGCTCTTTTTCGAGTCCATCGGCACATTGGGTGCATCCGCACAAGAAGGGGACGATTGTGAAGAAGCCATCAACATACAATCATTATTAAGTAATAACCCCGGAGAAGTAAATACCTCGGGTGTATATGACAATACAGGATACAGTCCTTCTTCCCTGGCTGATGAGTGTTTTACTATTGAGCAGAGCATATGGTATAGTTTTGTTGGAAATGGCAACAGGTATAATTTCACTGCCATTCAGTGTGGCGCTGACATAGACGAATACATTGATGACTCGCAGGTACACATTTATTCAGGAGATTGCAACAACCTGGTATTCGAGGATTGCAATGACGATGGTGGGTCATTGGCCTTTAATTTGAATTTCGAAACCGAGGAGGGCAAGCAATACTACCTGATTGTGGATGGATACGATACAAATGAAGGTCAATTCTGCCTTGAAGTCACGAATCTGGAGGGACAAAACCAGGAAGGTGATGACTGCGATCAGGCCTTCGATATCCAATCCCTGTTGGGCAACCAGGCCGGAGAGGTCAACACCTCAGGCGTATACGACAATACGGGGTACAATCCTTCTAATTTAGCAGATGCCTGCTATGGACTTGAGCAGACCATTTGGTTCAGCTTTACAGGTAACGGAAGATCCTATAATTTCACTGCCATTCAGTGTGGCGCTGACATAGATGAATACATTGATGACTCGCAGGTACACATTTATTCAGGAGATTGCAACAACCTGGTATTTGAAGACTGTAATGATGATGGTGCGACTTTGGCTTTTGATTTAGACTTAGAAACAGAGCAGGGCAAGCAATACTACCTGATCGTAGATGGTTTTTTGGGTTTTGAAGGTAAGTTCTGTCTGCAAGTCACTGAAACATCGACTTCTTCGGAAGAAAATATACTTCAAAACATAAATATTTATCCAAATCCGGCACTAGATTTCATCATGATTGAGGGTTTTGAGGGTGACCGACTGGAGTTGATAGACCTCACCGGTAAAGTGATTCGCTCCTGGACAGGCCATCAGCAGCAATTGCAGCTACAGGGCCTGCCCTCCGGAAGCTACTTCTTGAGGATGTACGACGACGACAATTCTTTCTTAAGAAAGATTGTCAAGTTATAGAATATCTCGAGTGAAGAATAGAAAGTCCCGTATGGTGAAACCGTATGGGGCTTTTTTGATTGGAATAACATGTAAAATTTATTTTTGAATCTGCAGCACTGCGAGAACTGTCCATCCATGTAAAACTCCTACAAAAAAGATCTGCTAATATTACAAACTATATAGCGGGTCAATGGATGTCTGGAATTCGGGTACGGGTGCGAAATGGATCCATATTCAGTCAGGAAAACCACAACATTCCACGAGTCAACTGTACTTTGCACTTTCACAATAGCGGAATACACATAGTACAAAGCAATCTATCAAAATGTAAATCATCCAAAAAAAGGGAGCCAATTAGCTCCCTTTGATTTCGTTTTTGTTCTTATCAGTCTACTCCTTCACCAGGACCATTTCTTCAATAGTTCCCATGCGGTTCATTTCCATGATGAGCGTATCGTTCTCCAACTTGAGAATCTTCACTTTTTTCTCAGACTTACCGTCTTCCACAGTATGTAAGTTTTGAAACTCAACCCAAAAACGTCCTTTTTCTGCATTGCCGTTGAGTGAGGCCTCGTATCGCTTGCCTTCATTAAAAACGAAACGCACTTCCCCTGATTTTAGGCGATCGTTCGTCACATCTTTCCACTCAACCAAAGTCCAAGCACCGATGAGGTCCTTTTCTTTTTGGTCTTCAGAACATGAAAAGACGGTGAATGCCAGGGACAGAATTGATACTATTACAATAGCTTTTCTCATGATTTACTCGTTTCCGGCTAGCATGGCCAAGAGGCGCAAAATTTCAACATACAACCACACAAGTGTTATCAGTAAGCCCATAGCTCCGAACCACTCCATGTATTCCGGCAGGCCCTGCTCCTCGCCTTTCTCAATAAAATCAAAATCCAGAAGGAGGTTCAATGAAGCAATCCCAATAATAACCAGACTGACGACAATACTGAGCCATCCACCCTCGTGCAAAAAGGGTAGGCTCATGCCAAAGAAACCCAGTACGAGGTTGACCACGTAAACTAACAAAACAGCTCCCGTTGCCATGACCACTCCCCGGCGAAATTTATCGGTGACCTTTATGATTTCAGTTTTGTAAATGAACAGCATTGTAAACAGGACCCCGAAAGTCAGCATCACTGCTTTGAAAACAATACCGCTGTACATTGAGGCGAACATATAAGTAATTCCACCTACAAACAATCCTTCTACGGCGGCATAAAGGGGTGCCGCCCACACAGCCCTGGAGGGTTTAAATACAGCCAAAAAAACAACAATCAAACCTCCAATAGCTCCTCCAATCGTAAGGATCGGGTTGGCAATTTGATAACTCAATACCGTCGTGGACAAAAGAATGGCAAAAAGGATGAAACTTTTATTTATGGCCCCGGAAACACTCATGGTCTCTTCGGCTGAAACAGCTGCCTCGTGGCTCTCACCTTGTGCGCGCTGCATGGCCCGCTCACTAAAAAATGGATTTGAACTTTCTTTTAATCTATTTATCTTACTCATAATTGTGTTTTGTACTTTTCTATAGATTCGTAAATCTTGTCTATTCTATTTTCCGGGTTGGGATGTGAACTCTGAAACTCAGGAACATCTCGCCCCCCGGAGGCTTCTTTCAATATCTTCATAACGTCCACGAGTTGCTCAGGATTGTAACCCGCTTCCATCATGACACGAACACCAAAATCATCCGATTCCAATTCCTGGTCCCTGCCGTATTTCATACTGGTGTACTGGCCGACCACATTGGCGATTTCAGCCATGGAAGGGTCTCCGCCAAAAAGCAGCATGGCACTTTGAACAAGTCCCTGAATGAAACTGGACCTCGCTACTCTGACCGCACCATGGCGGTAAATCACGTGCCCGATTTCGTGCCCCAAAACACCTGCCAGCTGGTCTTCGGTGGTAAACCGAGAAAATAGCGCTGCAGTAATAAATACTTGTCCACCCGGCAGCGCAAAGGCATTGACCGTTTGCTGATCCGCCAGCAGATGAAACTCAAACGGATACGGTGCTTCATTGACGAAACTGTTGTCAATTAATTTCTGCCCCACTACATCTATAAAGCGCTGCGCCTCCTCGTCAGGATATAAACCACCATGTTGCTGGGCCATTTGTGGTGCGCTTTGAATGCCAATGGCGACCTCCTCTTCAACAGACCAGGATATTCTTTGTTCTTCACCGGTCACAGGATTGACCTGGGACATGGACAAATATTTTACCCCCTGGAACAAGGCCATGCCCAAACCAATAAGTAAAAAAAGCTTAAATCTACCCGTTCCACTACCCCTGCCTTTTCTGCTGTAAGGGTCTCCTGTTCCACCGTAATATCTCCTTTTGTTCATCTTAAATACCTTCAACTATCAAAGCCAGAATAGTAAATGCAAATGCCCCCCATACCGAATAATCAATATCTGGGATGCGCTTGATCACATAGCAAATAATCAATACAGGTATTGACATGACGCCCACCAAGGCAATCAAGACCAGTAGTGCAAGCCCAAACGCCTGCAAATAGGCTGTAAATGGCACATCTGTCGTCCCCTGTAACACCATGACATACATGAAAATTCCAATCATGACAATGATCATGGCCCAACTGATGGGATCTAAACTAAAATCTACCCGAAAATTTCGTCCACTATTCACTGCGCGGTTTAATTTAAATTAATCAATGTCCTTTTATATAAAGGCTCCAAACTAGTAGGCCCGGACATCCTTTTTCTCGTAATAATTGACAAAGGAACGATTGACGACCCGCATACCTCCGGGTGTCGGGTAATCTCCCGAGAAATACCAGTCACCCTTGTGTTTTGGACAGGCCGCATGCAGTCCTTTTATACTTTGATAAATAACATCGACCTCAACATCGAGATCTTTGGGTGTGAGAATGGAGGCAATTTCATCAGATATTTCCTCCTCAGAAAAATGCTTGTACAAATCTTGCACACAATTGATCTCCCGCTCCTGCTCGATAGCAGAAAGACATCGATAATAGGTTTTCTCAATTTCATCATCCTTTCCGGCCCTTAAAAGCAAATTCTCCAGTGCGTTGAAGGCAATGAACTTATGAATCTTGCTCATATCAATACCGTAACAATCTGGATAGCGAATCTGAGGTGCACTGGAGACCACGACAATACGTTTTGGGTTTAGTCGAGATAACATGGTAATAATGCTTTCGCGCATTGTGGTACCCCTGACAATGGAGTCATCCATTACGACAAGTGTATCTTTGTGATCCCTGACGATGCCGTAGGTCACATCATAGACATGGGAAACAAGCGCATCCCTCGTGTCATCGTCTGCAATAAAAGTGCGCATCTTGGCATCTTTCACAATGAGCTTTTCCCCCCTGACGCGTTTTCCCTTTTCAGATGCATATTCCTGCAGAGATTCCATTAAGCCCATGAAGGCCGTTTCTGCCGTATTGGGAACATAAGTAAAGACCGTGTTATCCAGATCGCCATCAATCTTTTTGAGAATACGGTCTCTCAGGTTTCTTCCCAGGCTTTTGCGCTCCTTGTAAATATTGTAGTCTGATCCCCTGGAAAAATAAATCCTTTCAAATGAGCAGGATAACTTTTTGCCCGGTTCTGTGTATGGCCTCAGGCTGGTTTCTCCATTGTGTTTTACAATCAGGGCATGAGCCGGTGGCAACTCTTGAATTTTGCTGTGATGTAAATTAAATGCGGTTTGAATGGTAGGACGTTCTGAGGCACACACCACAATTTCGTCATCCATGTAGTAGTAGGCAGGACGAATACCGTTTTTGTCCCGCATGACAAAGGAGTCGCCGTGACCAAATATACCCGAAATAACAAAGCCCCCATCAAATTTCTTAGTGCTCTTTTTGAGTATGTCCAACACATCTAAATCGTCGAAAATGCGCTGATTAATTTCCGGATTTTGATACCCTTCCTCCTTAAATTTTGCGTAGAGCCCTTCCACCTGCTCGTCCAGGAAGTGACCTATTTTCTCCAGTACTGTTACCGTATCTGCTTTTTCTTTGGGGAACTGCCCGATTTCCAACAAATTTTTGAAGAGCTCATCCGCATTGGTCATATTAAAGTTACCAGCTAGTACCAGGTTTCGCGTAATCCAATTGTTTTGTCTGAGAAAGGGGTGACAGGTCTCGACGGTATTGGAGTCATGCGTCCCGTAGCGCAAATGTCCGAGCAGGATTTCACCCGTGTAGGGCAAGTGTGTTTTCAACCATTCTGTATCCGCCAATTGATGTTCCGGGAGATCCTTGAAATAGAGATAGACCTGATCGAAAAGATCTTTGAGGTAATTCTCAGCTATACTGCGCTTTCGACTTATGTACCTGTGTCCGGGGCGCGGATACAATTTAACCGTAGCGAGACCCGCACCGTCCTGTCCGCGGTTGCGCATTTTCTGAAGGAGCAAATTCATCCTGTTGATGCCATACAGGGCATCCCCGTATTTCTCATGATAAAATTTGAGCGGTTTCAGCAGGCGAACCAATGCAACCCCACATTCATGTTTGATCAATTCACTCATTCAATTCAATTGCTTCCCAGATAATCGGCAGGCATGGACAGGGAAATACCAAAAAGAATGACTGAGACAATCAACCCAACCATAAAAATGGTATAACAAATGCTCAGATAGCGGTATTTCTTTGCCAAAACCTTACCTAAAAAATACAAATCTCTCGTCATTGAGGTATATAAGAAATCTTGATCCTTTATCATTTCCATCATGCCCCAATGAAAGTCTTCCAAAGGCATTTTATAAAAATTTCCAAAGAAAAGCAGGTTAGACTTGCGATTCATGATATCCTCGCGGGTAAAAATGCCCTCTGTAACCTTGGGTTTCGTTGAAAGTGTGGCAAAAATAATAGCCAATAGGCAGGTGAGCAATAACGATACCGTGGGCAACAAAAAGCTGTCGTCAGAAATTAACCTGGGCACCAATGAGGATACCACAATACTCAAAATGATGGCATTAACAGAAAGCATGATATTTGCTTTATTGTCGGCAATTGCACTGAGGTTTACATGCGTCCGATAGGCATTTCTGTACATGGTTTCAACGCCACGCCCAAGCGATAACTCCTTCAGGGGATCTTTTTTCTTATTGGCGCTTTTGACCTGTTTCTCGAGTTCAGATCGGTTAACCTCTACTCTAGTTACCCTGCGTTTCTGTTTTAATAGACGTCTTAAATTTTTCTTTTTCCTTTTTCCGTAAAGCGCAGAGGCAATTTTAGTAAAGTAATCATGTTCCGTCATGAACTGGATCTCAAAATCCAGCCATTCCTCATCTCCCATGATTCTATCTCTGGCTACAGCCAATTCATGGCGCAATTTGCCCACTCTTTCCCAGTAATTCTTTTTACCCAAATGGCTTAGGTCAGCGTCACAAAGTATTTCTTCCAAAAGAGATTTCGGGCTTTGTGGCATTTTAGTGGCGCGGATAGCTGATTTTACCTTTTCTATTGCGGCCTCATCTATACTGTGGGTCTGCAGGAATTTCTCCGCCATCGCAGCACTGCGCTCCTCGTGGTTCTCAGGGCCTTCCACATAGCCTGAATCGTGGAACCAGGCTGCCACCAACATGATGAATTGCTCTTCATCCGCCAGGTTAAAGCTACTGCTTATCTCCTTACAACTCTCTACTACATTGAGCACGTGCCGAAAATCATGAAAATGATACTCTTCAGAGATGTTGTTCTCAAAATGATGCTGCATGCTGTTTTTAGCCTCCTGCAGTATTGACGTGAAATCTTTCATATAAAAGGCTCCTTCTTAATGGCTAACCGAAAGATAAATTAATTTATTGATTTTACTCATTCGCCGCGTTTCTTACCGCTTCAGCTACATGCCAGGCCACCAGTTCATTAAGAGTAGAAGGAATGATCTCTTCTGATCTCGGGACTTCTACACATTTAGCAATAGCCTGAGCTGCTGCCAGTTTCATCCTTCCAGATATTTTACTTGCGCGGGCATCAAGGGCTCCGCGAAAAATACCCGGAAAACCGAGGACATTATTTATCTGATTTGGCAGGTCGCTTCTTCCTGTCGCATAAATAGCTGCTCCTGCTTTTTCAGCTTCCTCCGGCGATATTTCAGGTGTGGGATTGGCTAATGCAAAAACCACGGGTTTCTCTTTCATTTGCCGGATATCCTCAGCTTTTAAAATATTTCCAACACTCACGCCTATAAAAACATCTGCATCGTGAAGGGCGTTCCTGAGATCTCCTTTTATATTTTCGTGATTTGTGAAACTGAGTAACTCCTTTTTTGAATCATTCAAGTCCCTTCTGTCCCTATGCACGACACCCTTGGAATCACACATAATGATTTCCTTGACAGGGTCACAACGTTCTGTAAAAGAGGAGCCTACACAGCGCAGTAATTTGGCAATGGCCACTCCTGCAGCACCCGCGCCATTGATCACTACTCTTAAATCAGTAATGTCCTTGCCTATCACCTTACATGCATTGATTAAACCAGCCAGAACCACAATA
>DATFJT010000002.1:0-5762 GCA_035269065.1 Saprospiraceae bacterium
TGGATAAATTCAACTAAATGATCATCTCTGCTTGGCAAAATTGTGAATGCTGACTGCGCCTTTCTGACGTACGACCAGGTGATATAGCCCTTGCTCCAACCCCTCAATTTCCAATTGTTCCTGCATGCTTTTGGCAGTTCGCTTCACTCTCAATTGACCGGAGTTGTCGAAAATTTGTACTTCGGCACCCGGTTCCAGTCCTTCAATTTGAATCTGATGCTGCGCAGGATTAGGGAATAACTTGATCGCCGTATTTTCTTCCAGCACTTCGTCATTGTTGACTGTAGTAAGGTATGTTTTCTCAAGGGTGGTAATCCCGGTACTGGAACCCTCAAAATCAAATAAATAAACTTTGTAAATATCTCCTTCCCTTGTCTTTACAAAATGAACCCTGTCGAAATCCAATTGCCAACCCGCGGAAAAATCAAATTCCTTCCAATCGTGGCCAATGACTGTCGGCACAGCAGAATATTGGTCTGAATAATCGGATTCCAGGACAGTTTGCGGATCTACACCATCTGCCACAACTGCTTCTGTTCCAGGTGCCAGCAATATCCCCGTCACACTGTATTGCAGGGTGTTGCCGGAACCATCATCCAATGGTGCAAAATATCTTTTGAATACCAAGTCTGCTCCTGCAATAGGAACGTCAACCATTTGTTGATCCCGAAGTGAATAAAACAGGAGATCTTCACCAGAATTCTCGTTTTTGGATACAGTGGCGCTCACTTCATCAGAGCCATCCAGGCCGGCATAACGGAATTGGTATTCTCCCCCTACCAGCTGCTGAATCTGTAATTTGAGATAAGAACCATTGCGTTGCTCCAAAACGTAAATCTTATCCCCTTCAATGACATGGGTCTCCGTATTGTAGGCACCCCAGCCGTAGTCCAGCGGATTGTTTTCATCAGCTACTCTATTGAAGGCACCCTCTGTCCAATTTTGCTTTGGATTGTACAACCTGGCATCGTCATCAAATACTGAAACATCGGTGATCGCCTCATCCCAATCGGTTTTATCAGACAGGTAGAGTGCAAGCGCCCCCTGCATAAAAGCTGCTGACTCGTTGATAAATATACCTGCATCAATATCGCCTGAGTTGGAGAAAGCAATGTCCCAATCTTCATTGGTCACTTGTTGTACATCACCTGATTCGAGGGTGTAATAAGCTTGCAGACTGTATCCAGCGCCGGTAGAAACCTGCTCTACCTGCTGTGCATAAACTTGTGATACAAAGGCTGTAATCAAGGCAAAAATAATGGTCAATCTCATGATTTATTCTATTTAAAAATTCCTGGCTCAAATATATTATTATTAATTAGACTAATTATAAATAGTGAATAAAAAATTATACTTTTGCTTCGAAACAAGTCGAAATCTTCGATTTAACGGATAATTTTCAAAGACAAAAAAACCAGTTATGTACCTTCTTAATTACCGTATCGGCTGGCTAATGATCAGCCTCATTGCATTTCTAGTTTTGAGTAGTGCTCAGGCTCAAACGACAAAAAAAGACAAGGACAAAGAAGCAATAAAGAAAATGCTCGGTTGCTATGATGTCACCTTTAAGTACACAGAGACGTTCTCTCCGGAGGTAGATTACGAGAAAGCCTATGATTACCACGCTTCAGGTCTCGAATTGGCTCAATTGGTAGAGGAAACAGAAGATAAAATCGTCATTCAACATCTACTCCTTGTCAATGATACTGTAGTGATCAAGCATTGGCGCCAGGATTGGATCTATGAGGATACGGAGAGTTATCGCTATGAGGGCAACAACACATGGGTTTACGATCCCAAGTCTCCGGAGGAGGTCAAAGGCAAATGGACGCAAAATGTATACCAGGTGGACGATAGTCCTCGCTACAGCGGCACTGCCACATGGGTACACGTAGACGGGAGCTCCTCCTGGTACCACAAAGCAGATAGTCCGCTACCCCGAAGAGAATACACCAAGCGCAATGACTACAACATCATGAAGAGAGGCAACAGGCTCCACATTACCGACTATGGTTGGTTGCACGAGCAGGACAATGATAAAGTCATTCGAACAGATACCGGCGATGTGTTGCTTGTACAGGAAAAAGGCTACAATCACTATTACAAGAGACCGGAAAAAGACTGTCAACTGGCCATTGACTGGTGGGATGAAAACAAAGACATGTGGGTCAACGTGAGGGACTCCTGGCAGGAGGTATTCAACAAGAGGAATAAGCTGGAACTCAAGCTGAAAGTCGAAGAAAAGCGGCTATATGAGCATCTTTTTGATACCAAAAGAGAATGGAGTGAAGACAAGGTCGATGATATCATTCATCAATACATTGTAAGTACTGAGAACCAATGATTCAGCAGTTAATTGTTTTCCTGAGTTTGACAATGGCCATTGGTGGCAGCGAATTCTATCCCTGGAGTGCGGTTCTTGAGCAAAAGGTAGACAAAGCTATCAAGTCCACCTATCAGGTAGAAGATTACAGTCTCAGATCTATGGATGTGCAAGGCAGGTTGACCTCTACATTGCCATCGGAAATGGAAAATAGCCTGTTCGAACTGGTAGAAAAGGATCAATTGCTGGGTTACGTCTATGTCGCCCAGGCACCGAGCATGAAAAATGTCTTTGATTATGTGGTGCTTTTCGAGAAAGATTTGACTGTAAGGAATGCCAAGGTCTTGATTTACAGGGAACAACACGGAAGGCAGATCGGATCCAGGAGGTGGCTTTCTCAATTCCTGGGCATGGGGCCGGAAGACCGCCCTGAGTTAGGTGCCCCCATAGACGGAATTTCCGGGGCGACGATCTCTGTAACCAATATGACCAAAGCCATGAAAGATCTGCTGGCCAGTGTGCATACCCTGGACGAAAAAGGCCTGTTTGAATGAACAGTTTGGCTCCTTTGCGGCATTGGCCCAGGCCCTTGCGATGGCTTACTTTCGTTTTCCTCCTGGTTTTGTCCGTGGGTTATTTCACAGGATTGGCTTTTGTGGAGCATACCACCGAAATGACCGGCTCCGGCATCGTGGAGAACTACAACGGCAATGAGGACAATCCCGAGGCGGAGACCATGAAATTCAAAAAGGCAGAGCGCGATATGCTCAACATTGTACACGCACACATACTGAGCCTTTCTCTTATTTTTTTCGTGCTCGCGTTTCTGGTTTACTTGTGCCTGGTTCCGAAAAAACTAAAGAACTTTCTCATGGTAGAGCCCATGATTTCTGTCCTGGTCACTTTCGGGGGCATCTACCTTATTTGGCTGGGTATAGAGTGGATAAGCGTCGTCGTGATGATCAGTGGTTTTTTGATGACACTGAGTTATGCCGTTAGTGTTTTGGTCATTTTTAAGGAACTCCTTTCAAAACCTCAGTAATCAACTGAAAAAGTTGTAGCGTAGCATCAGCTCAATGATCTTAGAACGTGAAAGTGCGAACCTGCGCAAATCAGAACACCTCTTTCCGTTCAATTTTGTACATCAAATGATTATCGATACAAATTTCCTTTAAAAAAAGAAAGCCACAAACCAAATAAATAAATCGACAAAGCTTGAAAAATTAATTTCTATCTTCGGAAATATTTCCGCAAAAAATATCCAAGAAAAGATCGAGACATTCTCACCTAGATAAATTTTAGGCAGAAAGTCGGATCCTCCTGGCACTCTTGCATGGATACTTTGAATACCATCATTTTAAACTAAAATCAAAAACATTATGAGAACAGCTCTACCCTTCCTTCATACTTCAAGCCTTGCTTGTATCCTTATCCTCAGCTTGGCCTTTTTCGGCTTGACTGATGTAAAGGCCCAGTGCTCCGACCCGGATACAGAGGCACCTACGATTACCTGCCCTGAAGATATCACGGCCTTTGTAGATGCGGGAACCTGTTGTGCAGCCGTATCCGTTGCTTCACCTACTGGAACAGACAACTGCCCAAATATCTCTTTCACAAACGATTACAATGGAACAGACAATGCTAGTGACATGTACTTCACTGGCGAGAGCATTGTCACCTGGACAGTTACCGATGCTTCAGGACTCACAGCTACTTGTGAACAACGCGTAACCGTTGTGGACAACGAAGCTCCCGTTCTGGGATATACCGACGAAGCTTGTATTGCTGAATATGAAAGCTGCTTGGCCGAACAGGAAGCCATAATCGCTGAGCTGGAAGAAGAGCTCGAAGAGTTTATTGCCAATTGCAACGGTGAACCCAGATGCTTGAAACAGGCAGAGCAAGAAGCCAAGAAAATTGATGAGCAAGCCCGTAAGCGGTTCATTTTCTGCCTTCGAATTCTGAACAACTGTGAAATCATTCCTGCCGAAAACAATTTGCTACCAGACATCGTAGTTGAGGTCGAGGCCGGCAGCTGTGAAGCCCAGCTCAATCCGGGCCCGGTCGTGATGGAAAATTGCACAGCGTTCACACTCACCAACGACTATAACGGCACAGGGTCGGGAGAAGGGATGTATCCCGTAGGCACCACCAATGTTACCTGGACCGCTGTGGATCAATACGGCAATACCAGCACAGTATCTCGTAGCATCACAGTCCTGGATCTTATTTCACCTGAGGCCAATTGTCAGGACGTAACCGTCCAACTTGATGAAGCAGGCACTGCCACAGTGACCGCCCTGGAGATTGACAACGGCTCAAATGACAATTGTCCTGGCCTTGACCTGGCCATTATTTCAGGGCAAACAAGCTTCAACTGCCAAGATGTAGGCCGAAGTTTTGACCTGGAACTTGAGGTAACAGATAATTCGGGCAATCAGGCAAGTTGTACGGCTACGGTTACGGTTTCCGCTAGTGAGCTCCCTGATACAGATTGTGACGGAATAGTCGATGCTTGCGATGTATGTCCTGGCGGTGATGACTCACTGGATGCCAATGGAGATGGCATTCCGGATTGTAGTCAATTGCTCTCCTACGCCGAATACGACGATTCATGGAAGTGCAAAAAGAAAAAAATCAACATTTGTCACAAGGGTAAGACCCTTTGTATCAGTAAAAACGCCTTATCTGCACATTTCAACCACGGAGATGCGGTAGGGCCTTGTCAATCATGCGGTGATAAGAAGCTCAATCTTCCGACGGGTCAATCCGTCGATTTCCCAGTTGTACTGGATGGAGAGTTGGAAATGAGCATGTTCCCCAATCCGGCCAACACGGAGCTAACGCTAGACCTGCATGGGATGGAAGAAGCCAATGGTGAGTTCAGCATTTTCGACCTTACAGGCAAGAAGTTCTTGAGCCAGGAATTAGCAGCTGGCACTCACATCCTGAACATCGATTTACCTAAAGGCCTTTTCGCCCCTGGCCTGTACATTGTAAGAGTGGTTTCCGCGGATAAAATGATTTCCAAAAGATTGATTATCCAGCATTAATAAACGCCAGGCCATAAATCATGACCAGCCGGATGCCCAAAAGGGTGTCCGGCTTTTTTTTGATTGTTCTTTATTCTATTCATGAATCCCTCACCTGCATCTAACATCACTGACAACTTTCTTTGAAGCATCATTGCGTTCTCTCTCAAGCTTCGAGGTTTTCGCCAATTTTCATTTACTTCAATTGATTCTTAACCATAGAGTCAAATGCAAAAAAATGCTGTGTGGCTACATGAGGATCTGCGATGGCCGGCTGGAGCAGACTACAGATCGCAACACAAGCGATATGTCTGAAAGGATCTTTGCTTTTTAAAGAATTGGCATTGTTTTTCTCAAATGTACGAAACTGCTTGACTTTGAACAGTAGCGTTCCGCACGGCACTAAT
>DATFJT010000003.1:0-2205 GCA_035269065.1 Saprospiraceae bacterium
CGATAAGAACATTAATATTGGAGGTGCTGTGATTAAAAGTCACAACTCGGAGGAAGGTTGGGAGGCACAGTCCTATGCCTATCGCTTGTTCGCCAGCTATCCCAATGACAAGATCAACATATTTACCTCCACCCAGCGCAGCCCTGAGCCCTTTGAAGCCGAAATTGGTTTGATGAGAAGACGAAACTTTCGTGAGAATTTCTTCCTTCTAGCGCTGACCCCTAGACCAAACCAGGAGGGTCCTTTAGGCTGGATCAGACAATTTAACTTCAGACCAGGGACATTGACCTATACCCAATATGACGACAGCAAAGACCTGCAAAGCTTCGAGTATGCCCTGAGATTTCTAGGCATTTCCACCAGAAGTGGAGAAGATTTAAATCTTAATTATACCGTTCGTGCAGAGGGATTGATCGAAGACTTTGAAATCAGACAGGGACTCGTTATTCCCCGTGGAACCTATTGGTGGCGTGAATGGGCATTTGATGTGGAAAGCTTTCAAAGCCGTTCATTCTCAATTTTGAGTTCTCTCAACTTTGGCGATTTCTACAACGGCAGCAGTGTCCGAAGCTCTAATACTTTGAGATGGCGGGCCACCAAGAATATCAACATGGACCTACTATACGAATACAATAGCATAGATCTACCCGGGGGTACATTCGTGTCTAATTTGTTCAGCCATAGACTCAGATACGCTGTCAGCCCTAATGCTTTTGGTTCCTTACTCAGTCAATGGAACACGGAGCAGGAGGAACTGAATTTTAACTTCAGATTACAACTCATACCTAAAATTGGAACCAATTTCTTTCTCATCATCAATCAAATCTATGATACCCAAGAAGATCGGGTTGTCAGTGAACGCGGTACTGTAATAGGCAAATTTATTTGGCGATTTACGATTTAGGTTGAGTTTGGGTGAAAGGAAAAACGAGGATATGCACAAAAAACTGGATTAAGGCTAATTTCAGAAAAGGTCCAGGACATTAGTAAGCCCAATAGTACTTCAACCCTAGAAGATCTGTCTTAGCAGGACACAATAAGGTAGTCAAGCTACAATTTTTTGCCTATTCAGAATGGATGTGAAGCCCTTTTCCAAACCTGTCAAATTATCTTTTTAGCGTAAAAACCCTTGAAATATTGAACCCGAAATGAATATCTCCCTCGAAAAAATCGCCACGTGTTTCTCCAATGAATCCTTTTTCAATCATTGACGTAGAGTTTGTGAAATGGAGCTGAAAGACATGACCCCCAGTCTCAATGTCAAAACCAATTGAGAACGAGTTATTGAATTGTTGTTCATCGATTTGATCTGGCAAGACATAAATGTATTCCGCATTCAAGCTTGTTCGTTTTGTGAGCTTCATTCTTCCTGCAAATCCGCAAGCCACAATACCATTGCTCTCCTCGTTTGTACGCACGAGATTGCGGTGCACATAAGTTGGAGAAAGCTGAAGGGATAAAGACTCAGAAAACTTTCTACCCACAATAAGCTGAGCAGTATAAAAGAGGCGATGTTTAAACTCATAATCAATTTCCTGGTTGGGATACTCCCCTGTCTGAAGGGCTGTTGTACCCAGTAAAGCAAGCGTTACTGGCATTTCTTTGGACCCGGTGCTTTGCCTGAGCAGCTTATACTTTAAAAATCCATCCACCACTTTTTGAAACGAGCTTCTTCCTAAGCCCACCATTAATTGGTCGGTGATACCATAATCAGCGCCTATCCTCACTTGTGCCTGATCCAAACCAAAGAATTCATCTATACCCGTATTGATAAAACCAAACCGGTGATTGATTTTCACATCCAGAACTCCACCAGCTGTATTTTCTACGGATTGGAGATTGATGACACGGTTCGCCTTAAAAGTGGCTATCGTATAATCTGTACGCTCTTCTTCCCCAAGTAGTGAAATTAAGTCTTCCTGAGCATAAGTAAACTTGGTGAAACTTAAAATCATCAATAGACCAATGATGGCATTCTTTGTCATGGTGTACACGATTATTTCAGTTCGTCAAAATCTGCAGAAACTGTCACTTGCACCACCTTGGCTATATTTTCTCTTACTACCGAAGGCACCTCAATATTATAATCAGCTACTGCCACTTCAAAATTAGTGCTGCCTGATAATGCTCCTCCTTTTACTGTAAGCATTACCGGCGTTTCAATAGTGCGTGTGACACCGTGGATAGTCAGATCGCCTTTAGCCA
>DATFJT010000004.1:0-6498 GCA_035269065.1 Saprospiraceae bacterium
TTCCAATTGTTCTCTCTTTTCCATAATATCCAGTCAAATAGTATCTATTCATAATTAAAACTGCGTCAACAAGATTAAAAATGCACTTTATTCGTCTTTAACAAAAAAAGCTAGCTGTCAATTATTGCTAATCTCAAATCAAAACCGGATGTTCCCAATACCCATTTGCAAAATAATTAATTTATCAGTTAACATATCATAAGTACGTTTTTAAGGTGGTAGCTAACTTGTTTATACCCGCACTTTTTGTGCACTTAACATACCGAATCGGCATGCATTCAGCAACAATTCGTTCCTGCTTATATGCCTCCTTTCTTTTCATAGAGACTGTCCAGTGGTGAGGGAATTCTGCTAAGTGCTTCAGCGCGTACATAGGTGCAAATTGTGGTGGCTTAAGGTGACTGATGGACTAATAATGCCTGAATATAACGCATATCCAGCCCCATTTCCAATAAATGAGACGCATATCTGTATCGAAGAGCTTGAAGTTTTACGTTTTTCTCGATTTGCGCCTTTTTTAAGGCCCGCGTGAATACTTTTCTAACACTTGATCCGGTGCAATACTGTTGTGGCAACACACCCAGCCTGCGCGCGACACAGTGATCCCATTGGCTAATACAGATGTAGAGGATGTAGACCCTACCCAGCCACTGCAGATTTAAAGAAGAAAAAACATACCTATTCAAACAACTTGTGCTACTCAGAAATGAGTTAATCGTCTCAGGCATATTTCAAAGCCACAGAAGCTTGAAAATGTCGAATGGGTGAGCCCTCCCTTTATTCGAAGGACTCACTTTTTCGTTTAATCCTTGTAAATCAGATAACTGCCAGAGCTGACTTCCGGTAATCGAATAAAATACATGCCTTTGGTGAATCTCCCGAGGTCCAAAGCAGAACCATTCTCCACTTGCTCCCATCTTTGCAATAGTTGTCCGGAGGCATTGAATAACTCCACCTCAGCTTTTGCCCCTCCGTTGTCGGGCCATTCTATTTTCATACGGTCGATCACTGGGTTGGGAGAAATGGTCAACGCCAGCCCTTCGATTTCTAAGGTAGAACTTGTCCTTCTCGAAAAGCGATAAATCGTCCCATCCGGAATATCCCCATTTAACGTAATAGGATTTTCCTCAAGATCTGACGAGAAAACCTCTCTGTAAACTGGATTTAAAGGTTCTCCCTCCAAAAAATAGGCCTCGGTAAAGAACACATCCACCGCGTCAAGATTGAATGAATCAACCAAACCCACAATAGTACCGGATAGCCCATCATAACTCAGTTCGGGATATTGGATAGAATTGGGACCAAAATGTATTTCAATGGCATCGTCCTCTTCGTATAGCCAGAGTTGAAAATTGGTGAAATCTTCTGACACCTCATCATCGAACAGTTCTGAATAGAATCCCGCATTGTTCCATTCCAATTTGAAAATCCTCTCTCCTTCATCCCCTTCTATAAGATGAGATATGTTAGATAAGGAATTGTCGTCCAGAAAACCACGATCAATTAGATCGGCTTCATTCACAATCAACAATTGAACAATAATTGGGTCAATAGCGGTCAGAAGCGTGCCGCCAAAACCGAACTCCTCTCCATCCAAAGTCATGTTATCTGTCAAACGATCGAAAAATCGGAAGTTAAAACCAAGAGGTATTTGATAGTTAGGATCATCCCATACCTGACCGTTATTGAGGGAAGTACTGTTTTCAAGGTTCTCATAGTTTCCCTGTCTAACTGAGAATTCATAGGTTTGAGCCATTCCAAATAAGGGAATAGCCAACATCATAAGTAGTATTGCCTTTTTCATATGTATAGTGCTTTAATCCAAAAATGAAAATAATACACAAATCTGTATTTATTTTTAAACAAAGGGATCACAGAAGTTTAGAATTAGGCGCTTTGGTAATAAGCGAACTTGTTGAGCTTCAAGGTGTAATTAATTTGAGAGGGCAGGCTTATTCTATAGACTTGTTTCAGTTTATATTTTTTTACTCTGAACTCCGGGTTTTTATGATTGCTAAGCTTATTATTCAAGCGCCTAATTCCGCAGAAGTTTTTCAGCACAAAGAATAGCTCATTGATTCGTTGGTGGCTTGTTCCTAAAAGAAAACTTCCCCAAACAAAAAGACAATGAAATTCTGCTCAATCTTGACTACCGATAAATGTAGCGCAGGCCGAGATTAACGGTGTGTCCAGCCCCTTCCTGCCGGGCAAAACTAAAATCGGAATAGGAAATCTCCATCCCGAGGGCCTCCGTAATTTGATATTTCCCTCCTACACCCAATTGCACAAACCACTGCGTCAAACCAAACTCCTCACTCGTCGTTCCATTGGGCGCCATGGCCATCACGGTGGAATTCTCAAACCTTGGTGAATACTGACCAAAAGCAAAAAGGGTAGATTTCGACGTCGGGAACCAACTCAAAAAAGTACTCACGGGAGTTCTGAAAAAGTCATAGCGCTGAGACGCTACGGAGGCAAACCGGTATAGAAGATCCGCTTCCAGGAAAATTTGAAAATCCCGCCCGATGTACTGATCAAAAAAAACTTGTGTAAACCAGGTGTAGCGCTGATGCGCAATGAAGCCCTCCGACTCCAGGTCATCGCGAAGCGGTATCCACAGCGCACTTTGAACAGATAAACGAGGGATCTTTCTGATGGGTACAAATTTGATCTTAGGAGCAAAATAGGAAACCACGGTGCGGTTGAATAAGGCTTCGTCATCCGCATGGAATACTTCAAAAGCCGAATGATCTCCCGGCGTGAACCGGGCCTTGTGAATAAAGAGGTCAAAGCCCAGGTTCAAACGGGATTGTTCGGACAAACCCGTCATAAAAGTCATCCAGGAGGTGAAAAAGTTCTCGGTATTCGGAAGCTCGATGGTCTCACCGTTGGCCCCGCGTATTTCTTGTTGAGAATAGATGCTGTTAAAGACATTGATTTCAAATTCACCCTTGTTGAATAGTGCCGATGGGGTAAAAAGCTCGAGGTTGCTCTTCTCTTCCTGTTCCTTCCAGCTCCCTTTTTTATCATTGAGCGCCCAATCGTATTCCTTGTAGGATATCCGGGCATCCCCCGGGATCATTAAATCTGAATGAGTGTTTACAAATCGAATGATCTCTCTTCGGTTATCCCCGAAGTCCCCGGCGTACCAATCAAAGATTTTAGAAGTGTTCCATGTATTTGTTTGGCCTTCGTACGAAGCGAATGACGTATCCTGAAGTGTCTGTTGAGTTTGGTCCTCCAACTGAAATTCAAGCGCATTCTCCCGGTAGGCTTCCGGGCGCAGTTTTGGACATCCCCGGGCAGCACAAACCAAAGCAAAGTGAAGTCTCGAATCAGGGTATCTGGTAAAAATGATGTCTTTCTCCAGTTGATTGAGGCTTACAACGCGATCGTCAATTTTGAATTTCTTCTCCGTAAAAAAACCATGGACGTCTTGGGGTGATGGGATAGGATAGTGATCTGCCACTTGCCGGATCACCAGTAGGTTGTAAGCGTTAATGAGAAAGGCCTTTTCGCTTGTGGAAGGATTGTCCTCAAGAACCACCTGCTCAATCTCCTTCGTGATAGAGAACAGTACCTCCGGGGCATCCCTGATGCCTTTGTAATTCACCAACCCTTTTTGCGTATTGGCTTTTAAGAAAGCATCCATTTTTTCATTCAGCTCTTCCAGGGACTGGGCGTTCAACTGGAAAGCTGCCATGATTGCCAAAAAGAATAGGATGCAACGGATCATTTAATCTGACGTATAAACTCCGCGAACTTCCATCATCATGTAAGCGCCTTTGAGTTTGATTTCAGTTTCTGTCATTCCAATGACCTCTCCTACTTCCTCATTGGATGTACCCTTGTCAAAAATGATGGTAGCGTCGTCAAAATTCACTTCCCAGGTGCCGGTTTTAATGAAGGCATCATCCTCGGCGCCGCATAGGTCCTGGCCTCCATTGTATTCGTAGGTTCCGTCAGATCTAAACAGCATACTATCGTCAAGCCTGCAATCAGTAAAAGTCGTTAATCCGGCGAGGGTAAAAGCGCTTGCCGCCCATATCTTTTCTGCATCACCATCAATAATGGACTTGAATTCTGCCTCGTCCATGGCGACTATTTCTCCTTCCTCAATAGTTACCGCGTCATCGGCCGAGTTGGGCCCATCGTTATCTGATGAATTACACGCTGCGAAAAGAAAAACCGTTGACAGCAAGGCAATGAATATCTTTTTCATCCTTCTTTTTGCAGCAATTTAATAAATGTTCCCCGTTCTGACAGCTTCACCAGGACGATGGATTTGTTCTTGCTGAAATCATCTACCTGTAGAACAGCACCCGAAGGCAGCAGGAAGAAAATGAATGCTCCCCGGCTACGCCTTATAATCCTATTGCTTTTACTTTTACTGCTGAGGCGATACATATCCAGTGTTGTACACAAGATGAGCCTGTTCGACCATGGCTATCACATAACGGACTCATCTCATGACCTGAAAAGTGCCTTGAATGGTGTTTCCATTGGTGTGTAGTTGAATGAAATACAGCCCATTTTCGAGTGCCTGGATATAAAGCCCACCAGGTTCTGTGAATCCGCTCAGCACGGGCCGTCCGCCAACATCAAATACCTGATAACTGGCTGGTAAAGAATTTAGGCCTTGAATCATCAGGACATCTTGAGCAGGATTGGGATAGAAGGTGATTGGTTTTTCACTCCTATCTGGAGTGTGGGAAAGAGTTTCCGGATTGACCGCCCAGTAAATGGCATTGCGGTTGAGGACCTCAAATACATTGTCGGGGGTTGTAAAACATCATTTACCTCAAAAATCATGAAAATTGCTTAATAGGAGAATAATCGAATTTTAGAGTTTGATCAAGCTTATGGTTATAAGCATTAGCATCTGTCTAGACTTTATAGATGTTATAAATCATTTCACACCTGTCCAAAACGTTTTGACGGGTCAATATGAACCCATGCGGACCCTGGATTTAGGTCTGTAAAGTACTGATTTTCGAGATCAATCCTCCCCTCAAGAGAATAAAAATTGATTAGGCGGTGGATTAGGTTTTATAAAGAAGGGTTTGTCTAACCATTCCCACAGATTGATTTTAGTATAAAGATTAAGCCTGAGAAAGCTAATCAAATTGGATAAATGCCAATTGTGCTGAGCTTTCTTTTTCATGAATTTTAGAAGTAGCATGGCAATCATGGCACACCACATTTGAATTCTTACGGCATTGGCAGAGGTGCCGACAAAGGACTTCACCCGAAAAAGTTGCTTGAGTTGTTTGAAGAAGACCTCAATGTCCCATCTGGCCTTGTAAAGCTCAGAAATGGTGTTTGCTGTCCAAAACATATTATTGGTCAACAGGAGGAGCTGTTTATCATTGATTTGATCGTAGACACGGACGATTCTTAGCTTTCCACCGTAGCGTTTGGAGGCGTAAAAGCCCATCAGTGTTATTTGCTGGTCACTTAGGATGTGTTCATGTTTTTTGTTGGTCAGATAGGGCTGAGTGATCTCGATGAGGGCGTTTTTCTTGAGTCTGGTTACAAAAAACACCCCGGTGCTGTCCAAAACATTGAGCCAGGCGTAATCCACATAGGCCCGATCAACTACTACAACAGATCCTGTAGGGAAGTTTTGCTCCTTAGCTACCCTCACATCGTGCTTCTTACCATCTGTCAGAACCGCATAATTGGGAAGGCCAGAGTCATAGTCTAACACCGCATGAAGCTTAATCGCTCCTTTTTTTGTGCGAAACTTCGCCCAGTCAAACAGAGACAAACAGAGTGGAATAATCGAGGAATCCATGATGAAAATCTGACGCTTTAACCGCCTGGCATAAAGTCTCTGCCGTGGGTTTGATGACGACATATGATGCACAAGCCTGAAATACAACTCCTCAAAGAAATGATGGCTACGATGCTTATTGCGGTAACTCAAAGCAGATTTGCTCGGCGCACGATCCAGACCTAAATGGCTTAAATTGCCCGTGGCACTGCGCAGTCCCGTACTGATATCTCGTAGGGAACTCATATCAGCCATTTGAAGGAAAAGCATCGACACGAAATGAGTTTAGGCATTACATCCTTTGGCATGTTTGTCCGATTGGTGCTTACGAACTAATCTTTCAAATAAAGACCGATCTACCAATTTCAAAATCTGACTAAAAAGCGTTACTTTCATTACAGTGGTTTGTTTGTGTTGGCTAACCCTAATTTAGGGGATACTTACAAACCACTATTTTTATCGTTTTGGACAGGTGTGAATCAAGGTATTAACCTCAAGCCAATCTAAAATTTCAGATTCTATCAGCGCCCTTCGAGAATTAAAACCCATAGATGCTTCGAAGTCTTCCAAAGCTTTAAAATACCGAAAACCAATGCTATCTCCTAAAGAATCGAACTCAGATTGATAGACGTCCGTAGTTGCAAACTACGGACAACGAGGGAAATGGGGTGCCATGTTGTTTACTGATGGGTGTATGAAATATACTTAGCACCAGGCATGAC
>DATFJT010000005.1:0-5595 GCA_035269065.1 Saprospiraceae bacterium
GACGTGAGATGACGGTGAAATGCGGCCAAAAGTGCACGGCAATTCGCAGAATCATTGTACCCGAAAATAAACTGGAGGATGTGCAATTACAGCTGTCAGCACAATTGCAGAAGGTGGCTATCGGAGATCCGCGGAATGAAGGGGTGCGCATGGGTGCACTGGCCGGAAAGGATCAATTGCAGGAAGTACGTGAGCGAGTGCTTGAACTCGCCAAAAATGCGGAAATCGTCTTTGGGGATCCGAATGATGTGAAAGTCGTTGATGGAAACTTAGAAAAGGGTGCTTTTATGTCGCCTATCCTGTTGAGAGCATCTGATCCCTTAAACAATAAAGAAGTCCATGAAATTGAAGCTTTTGGACCAGTGAGCACCTTATTGCCATACAATGGAATCGATGAGGCTGTAGAATTGGCCAAACTGGGTAAAGGATCCTTAGTTTGTTCTATTGCAACTGGTGACGATAAAATTGCTCGAGAATTTACGATTGGCGCTGCCAGCCATCACGGTCGTATTCTTATTCTCAATAAAGAATCAGCCGTGGAAAGTACTGGACATGGATCGCCCATGCCTTTATTGGTGCATGGAGGCCCGGGGCGCGCAGGAGGAGGAGAAGAAATGGGTGGTGTCCGAGGCATCAAGCATTATTTACAGCGTTGTGCTATTCAGGGCAGTCCGACCACGATCACAGAGATTACCCAACAATACCAACAAGGAGCAAAATATAAGGATCCTGGCAAGCATGTGTTCCGAAAGCATTTTGAGGAGCTAACAGTAGGGGAGACTGTGATCACCCACAAACGGACCATCACAGAGACGGATATTGTCAATTTTGCCAATGTCAGCTGGGATCATTTTTACGCTCATACGGATACGACCTCCCTAGATGGTACTATTTTTGAGGAACGCGTAGCCCATGGCTATTTCATACTATCGGCAGCCGCAGGTCTTTTTGTTTGGCCGGGTAAAGGGCCGGTCTTACTCAATTATGGTTTGGAGCAATTCCGATTTACCAAACCCGTGTATGCAGGGGCGACCATTCAGGTGCGCTTAACCGTCCAGGAGAAAATGGACCAGGAGCCCAAAGAAGATCAACCCAACAAGGGCATTGTTAAGTTTTTCGTTGAAGTGGTGGATGAAACAGAAGAAACCATTGCCATAGGGACCATTTTGACGATGGTCAAAAAACTAGACCAGTATAAATAAGTTTATTGCTTTATTTTTACAAATAAATTGCTTTTCTTTAATGAGTATTTAATAACTGTTACAAGAATAATTTATGAAAACACTTAGACTATTTTACTTATTGCCAATTTTGGCACTTTTTATGGCGGTGACTGTAGGATGTAATGATGATGATGATGATCCGGAGCCAATGCAAATGGAAACTACTGGAACTGTTGTTGCGAGTTTCACAGTTAGAGCAGGCGCGGTAACCATCGCAGTCGCAGACTGGGATATTCAAGCAAACTTACGAGAAAATGATGGCACGCTATTTTTAGATCGCGCTATCAATTCGAATAGCCTGACATTTAATAATATTACACCAGGTTCTTATTACATAGATGTTGCAGGAGATGTTACAGATACTGATGGTTTTACTTACACAGGTCTTTCAGGAGTTTCTGAAAACTTTGTAGTTGTTGCCGGCGAAACGAATAGTATACAGTTAGATATCAACTAACGAAAGAAACTTTTCTTTTGAAAGGGGCCTAATAATTTAGGCTCCTTTTTTTATGCCCATTCTTTTGTGCCCAGGCGACACTACGTCATGCAGCAAATTGAAATACTTTCTTTGTAATACGCATGATCATATAGAAATATTTATATATTCTTATTCATGTTAAAGTTTGTTTTTTAGCTTCATACATATTAAAGATAATAATATGTATGAAAAATGCATATGTCTATTCGTTTAGTTAGATCTTCTCATTGTATATTTGTGCTGCGAACTTAATTACCGAGAGGGAGACTATGATATACAATGCTACGCGTTACACGGTGAGCTCTGCCTTGCCCTATGCCAACGGACCCCTGCACATTGGACATCTCGCCGGAGCCATCCTGCCAGCAGATATTTTTGCCCGTTTTTTAAGGTTAATGGAGAAAGACGTGCTCTACGTCTGCGGAAGTGATGAGCATGGCGCTGCCATTACCATGAAAGCCATTCAGGAGAAAACAGCTCCGAAAGAAATTATTGACAGATATCATCAATTGTTTGAGGATACCTTTCAAAAATTGGATATTTCCTTCGATGTGTATCACCGCACCTCTGATCCATTGCACCACGAAACCTCACAGGAGTTTTTCAAGCGTTTATTTGATGCCGGTAAGTTCGAAACCAGGAACTCTGAGCAGTACTATGATCCAGAAGCCGGACAATTTCTGGCAGACAGATACATCATGGGTACTTGCCCTAAATGTGGATACGAAGAGGCTTACGGGGATCAATGTGAGAAATGTGGTTCTTCTTTGAGCCCGATGGAGCTTATTGATCCCGTCTCCAAGCTTTCAGGGGCCAAACCGGAAATCCGAGAAACGACCCATTGGTATTTGCCACTTCAGGAGTACGAATCCTGGCTGAAAGAGTGGATCAACGAAGGAACAGATGATGGAAATCCCCATCATGACCCCTCAGAGTGGAAAAATCATGTTTTAGGTCAGTGTCGATCCTGGATAGATGGAGGGCTGGAAAGCCGTGCCATGACAAGGGATCTGGATTGGGGTGTAGATGTGCCAAAAGACATAGAAGGAGCAGAAGGTAAAAAACTATACGTCTGGATGGATGCCCCTATTGGCTATATCAGTGCCACTAAGTATTGGGCAAAACAAAAGAATAAAGACTGGAAGCCTTACTGGCAGGATGAAGATACAGCACTTGTTCATTTTATCGGTAAGGACAATATTGTTTTTCACTGCATCATCTTTCCCGCCATTCTCAAGGCACACGGCGATTATATTTTACCTCAGAATGTGCCGGCCAATCAATTCATGAACCTCGAAGGCAGAAAAATTTCGACTTCAAAAAATTGGGCAGTATGGGCACATGAATATGTGGAAGCACACCCGGATAAAATTGATGAGCTTAAATATTACCTGATCAAAAATATGCCCGAGCAAAAAGACAGTGAATTTACCTGGAAAAGCTTCCAGGATGCCTGTAACAATGAACTGGTAAATAATCTCGCCAATTTTGCCAACCGCGTCATGGTTCTGTGTAACAAATATTATGATGGTGTATTGCCGGAGGTGGATGAGAACCAGCAAATTATAGGTGCAGAGGGCGAAACCGAGTTCTTTGAATCAGAAATGTTAGCCCTGCACGACATGATGCAGGATGTCAATAGTAAACTTTGGGAATTCAATTTTAGAGGAGCCCTTCAGGCCTGGATGCAAATTTCAGCCAGGGGCAACCAGTTGTTACAAAATAACGAACCATGGAAGCTGTTTAAGACAGATCCTGAAAAGACCAGGGTGGTCATGAATCTTTGTACCCAATACCTCGCTGGGATTGCACAATTGATGAAAGTCTTTATGCCTGGCAAAGCGGAGCAGCTTTTAAATATGTTACAGTGGAATGATGCCGGCAGTCTTGTATCTAACCTCAATCATCTGGCAGAGGGAGCGCCCTTGCTCCAGCCCGGACACCAATTAGGCGAGGCCAAGCATCTCTTTTCCCGCATCGATGATGAGTGGATTCAAAAAGAATTGGACAAGTTGAGCGCCTCGGATCAGGACGAAAAGGATGCTTCTAATGATTTTAAACCACTTGCTGAAGAAATAGGGTTTGAAGATTTCATGAAGTTGGATATTAGAACCGGTACCATCCTTCAGGCAGAAAAAATGCCCAAAGCCAATAAACTGCTCAAACTTGAAGTAGATATGGGTTTTGAGAAAAGAACCATCGTCAGTGGTATAGCCAAGCATTATGCTCCGGATGAATTACCTGGCAAACAAGTCGTGGTGCTCGCCAACCTGGCACCAAAAAAATTAAGGGGTGTTATGTCCAACGGGATGATTCTCATGGCCGAAAATGAAAAGGGGGATTTGGCCTTTGTTAGTCCGGAGAGGGACTGGAAGCCTGGATTTGAGGTCAAATAGAATCTGGAAATCTTGCTGGAGTAAAGATCGACTGAAAAATGATGTAACTTTATTGCAAACCGTATTAAGGCACTTTTCAATGCGAATGTAGGTTTTCTAATTTGGCCATCTATGAAGAAATACTTTGCTCTTAGCTTTGGCATTGCGCTGATATTTTTGACCCTAAGTTTATGGCGCATGTCCCAGCTTTCGTTGTGGGGGCACTACACTTTGGTCTATTTTCTTAGTCTTTGGTTAATCCTCAACGCCTCAGTGGCATGGGTCAAAAATTATGATGCTGTAGATCTAAAAAGTCTTGGTCTGCCTGTCCTGGCTGCTTTGGCACTGAGCGTCGGTTTTCCCCCTTACCCCCTTGTAGGCGCCTGTTTTATTGGCTTTGCATTACTCTTCGTACATCGACACAAAGCATTTTCGCGTGGCATTTCCCGATATGCCTACAATTGGCAGTTGTTTAGTGGCTTGTGGTTGTGGAATATCCTGACCACCTTCTGGGTGGAAAATACACTGTTTTTTTCCGGTCTTATCGCCAATGTGTTGAATGCCTTATTGATGATGATTCCGTTTGTCTTATGGAACCGCATTGAAAGATTTGTCCCATCGCGGTGGTTTCGATATTTTGCTTTTATGGCCTTTTGGATCAGCTACGAATACTTGCATTTAAATTGGGAAATATCCTGGCCGTGGTTGATTTTGGGTCATCAGTTTGCACATGTGCCACAACTCATTCAGTGGTATGAATTTTCCGGCGTTCTAGGCGGAAGCCTTTGGATTCTGATTATCAATTTTACCATCTACGAATGGTGGAGGAATCGTCCGCAAAAAAAGAACTGGCGTCCATTGACCATAGGTATTTTAGTGATTGCTCCTATCGTATATTCATTTGTCAGGTTTTGGACCTATACACCGCAAGGCGAAAAGGCCGAGGTTGTTGTTTTACAGGGCAATTACAATCCTCATTACGCAAAGGATACTGTACCTCAGGAAAGGCAACTGGAGAAATACCTCCAACTCTCGAAGTCATTACTCACAGATAGTACGAGGTGGCTATTGCTGCCGGAGAGCTCGTTTAGGCGTCTCGACATGAACAATCTGCAAAGACACCAGGCCGTATTGAAATTTAATGCGCTGATGGCTCAGTTTCCAAATGCAGCCACCATTATGGGCGCTTCGATAATTGAGCGATGGTACGATGAAAAACCTCAGGACAGCAGGAGCTTAAGAGAATATGAATATGAGAACGGTAAGCGATTCTGGTGGAAAGCTTACAATGCAGCTGTTTTTTTACAAGATCAAAAAGAACCGGAGGTCTATAAAAAATCCAAATTTGTGCCTGGAGCTGAAATTACGCCATATCCAAAAGTATTTTTCTTTTTGAAACCCCTGACGGATGCTTTGGGTGGTTCTATCGAAGGATTGGGTACCCAAAAAGACCGTATTGCCTTTCAGAACGGCAGCCTGTCCATGGCTCCTGTTATTTGCTATGAATCTGTATATGGAG
>DATFJT010000006.1:0-4520 GCA_035269065.1 Saprospiraceae bacterium
AGTCTTTATTGTCTTTGAATGATCCATCAAGTATAAACCAAGAGTGCATTTGATGATTTTTAATTGGATCTGTGGTTTTATGGTTTCCCTGCGATGGGTCAGAGACCCATTGGAATGAAGGTAAAAAGAATAGAACCAGGTAGTCAAGGTTGCCTATACAAAGTCTTCGATTAAACAGAAATCATGCGTATTTGCCTTTACCCACCTGAAGAAACTCTTTTGGACTCTTCCTCAATACCGGTTTTTCTTTTACGCGTTTTGATTTTTTGGTTTCCGAAGTTGTAGTTGATACTTAGGGTAGCACGTCGGCTATCCCATCCACCGCGGCCAGAAGAGACAAGGCCATTGAAGGCTGATTCTCCACTCCAAAAGGCCTGGTAGAACAGATCATTGCCCGAAAGCTTAACCAAAAGTTGATCGTTGAGGAAGCGCTTCTGTAATCCGAGGTTTAAGCTCCAGGATGGATCGTATTCAAATACGCCGCCCCAAATACCGGGACCGTTGTACCATCCACTGATCTCTCCGGTAAAACCACCGGGTAATTCAAAGGTGTTTTGCACGTAGAAATTATAGCTGAATGCCTGTACATCTACAACGGCACCATTGCCGTAATCCGCCTGGTTGTCAATGTAGGAAGCGCTGATGTTCATATAGAGGTCCCAGAAATCAGTTAAACCAAAAGGTAAACTCGCATTGGCGCTGTAAACGGTTTGCTCAGAGAGATTTTCCCAGGTAATGAACCCAGCCCTTGGGTCCTTGTCATCAGGGCTGATCAGCCTTGTGATTTGATCGGTCGTTTTGCTGTAGGCCAGCTTGAAGTTATATCTGAACTTCAAGGTATAGCCCAATTCAACATTGTTGACGATTTCAGGAACTAAAAAAGGGTTTCCTTTCACAAAGGACAATTCACTGAGCTGTTGTTCGAACGGATTAAGAACGTTATAATCTGGTCGATTGATTCGACGCCCATAATTAAGCGACAGTGTATTGCCCATGGACACCTGGTAGCTAATTCCTGCAGTAGGAAACAGGTTGGTATAATCTTGTTCAACGGGAGGTTCCTGCAAATCTTCCAGGAAGGGCATCAACTCTCCTGTAGCATCTGTGGTTTCTGATCTCAAACCGCCAGAGACAGATACCTTTTCACTCAGTTTTCTTTGATAGCTGATGTAGGCTGCATAGACCCTTTCGTTGTACTCAAACTCATTGGATCTCAATTCATTGAGCATGCGTTCGTTATCCGGGACATTATAAAATTCAAAAAGATTATCTGTGACGACCTGGCTGAGTTTGGTACCAAAACCAAGAGTTCCACCCAATATCGGGCGTTCATAATCTGCCTTAAAGGTGAGAATATCTATGTCTGTAGCCGTTTCAAAATACGTGTTCGCTGTGCTCAGGAGGTTTTCTCTTTTGGGGTCGAAATACAGGTTGGGCTGGTCATTGATATTGTCGATCCTGAACCTGCCGTAATCCAAATCAAGGTTCAGGCTCGTTTTATTTTTATTGTAGGCATAATTGATATTGTAGGTGCCGGAATAATTCTGCCTGTCTCCGCGGGAATCAGCAATCAATATGCTATCGATGTTGTTGACGGTCGCCTGATTCGATATTTCGCTGAAGTTCCTGGAGACACTTTGCCTGTCAGTGTAATTTTGATTGATGACAAATCCGACCGTATGGTCATCGGACAGGCTATAGTCCAGGCCCACCTGTGCCGTGTAATTGTTGCTATTGGTTACAGAGCGATTGACTTCGTCGATGAACAAACCATTTTGAAAATTATCGAACTCCATACGATTGAACCGTTCGTTGTCGGCAGCACTGAAGTTGCCGTAGATATTCATTTTGCGATTCTTGTAGTTACCGCCGGCATTTATTCTTGAGGTGAGATATTTGCCGTGACTGATGGTCGTTCCAACGAGTCCGTTGGCCCCGACATCGTCACTTTTCTTCAATTTGATGTCAATGATCCCTGCATTTCCTTCAGCCTCGTATTTGGCTCCGGGATTGCTGATGATGTCAATGCTTGAAATCTGGTCTGCCGATAGATTTTGGAGGTAATTAGATAATTCTTCACCTTCCAGGGGCAGCCGCTTGCCGTTTATGAATACACGAACACCCTGTCTACCCAAGACGGTAATATTGTTGTTGTTATCAATAAGTACACCGGGTGCCTTTCTTAGCAGTTCTATCCCATCCGCTCCAGTGGCATTGATAGTGCCTTCTACATTGAAAACGGTTCTATCGGGCTTTACTTCTACCATGGCTCTTCGACCTTTCACGACTGCTGCTTCTAACTCCGTTGCTGCGGCAGTCATTTTTTGCTCTCCCAGATCAAAGGTTTCTCCATCTACTAGTTCTATTTCATCAACTTTTAGGGGACTCAAGCCGACATAGGTAGCAACTAAATCATAATTACCAGCTGGTAGACCAAGCATTTGGAATTGACCGGCCTCACCTGAAGTCTGTACTTTCACCAGGCTGGAGTCAGAGGCATTGTAGAGGGCAATATTGGCAAACATGACTGGCCCCTCCTCTCCAATAAGGGTGCCTTTAAGGCCAGAAGATTGGCCCCAACTCAGGAGTGATGTGACAATCAAAAAAGAGGTCAGTATTAAGCTTTTCATAGACTGATATTGTGCTTTCTTTCCTTTTCTACATGTGAGAAAAAGGATCATTCAACAAGTAAAATTGTGCTATTTAAACTTTACGGGAAGGAATAATCTACCAAGAACCGGAAATCATATACAAAGGGCTTCGATGAGAAATGGAAATGCCTTCAAAAATGTTAAAAACGATTTCTAATAGGGCTTTTACTGGAGCAATTATTCGAAACGATTTAAGAAACTGCTTTTCAGGTAGTCCAATTCGGGAATGCCGGAGGGGTGGTCCAGGTCGTGATTTGTGCGCTTGACTAGTTGCCATACGCCAGGGGAATCAGACATACATCGGGCTACTATTTCATCAAATTCTTTGCGATTGATACGACTGGAGCAGGAGGCCAATAAAATAGTGCCACCGGGTGCAAGTAGCGGCATAGCTTTTAAAAATAGGCGTTTATAGGCCTTTACCGCCATTTCTTTTTCTGATCGCTTTTTGGCAAAAGCAGGGGGGTCGACAATGATTAGGTCGTATTGCTGGTTCTTTTGGATTTGCTCGTCCAGATATTGAAAAACATCTCCTGTGACCCTACGAAAAGGCCGCTTAAAGCCATTGATTTTATAGTTTTTCTGCGCAGCTTTAAGGGCTGGGGCACTGATATCAACAGCTGTGACTCCAGAGGCGCCACCTGCAAGGGCATGCATGGAGAAGGCCCCGGAGTAGGCAAATAAATCCAGTACTTTTTTATTGCGCGCCATTTTTTGAATGGCCAGTCTGTTCTGCCGATGATCCAGAAAAAACCCTGTTTTGTGTCCTTTGATGAGGTCTGTTTCAAAGTCAACGCCATATTCTTTGAAAGCCAACTGACCATTAAAGGAAGTGTTGAAGTAGCATTGACCGTTAGAAAGGGAATGGGCCTTACTCTGAGCTGTTTTTCGGGACAGGCGTAACACAAGTTCTTTGGGTTGACGCACGGAGCTCAGGGCTCTGACGAACGTTGGCAGCCACGGTACCCAGGCAGAGGAATAAAGTTTGAGGACCATGTATTCACCGTAGACGTCGAGAATCAACCCGGGAAAACCGTCATTCTCCCCATAAATCCAGCGAAATGCCTCTATTCCTTCTTGTAAAAGCGGTTTTCTTTTCTCAAGAGATTCATTTAAGCGATTTTGAAAAAAGGCTTCGTCGATTTTTACAGGATCGCCGGTGTGCAGCAAGCGTATCCTTATGGTTTGTTCGGGGTCCATGAGGCCTACGGCCATGAAAGTATTATCACTTCGGTTAAAAATAATGCCCAAATCTCCCGGAGAGGGTGTTTTTTTCTCCATTTCGATGGACTGGTCAAATACCCATGGATGCCCGGAGGTTATTTGCCTCTCGGCATCTGCCGTCAATTTGACGGCAATATTTTTAATTTTCTGAGTCTCTTCCATTTTCTATTAATTCAGGGACCAATTGACCCGGGCGCAGCAGTCGTTTTTGCACACTTGGATTGGTCAATAGCATATTGTAGGGATAAAATTCAAATATTTCTTCATCCTGTATCAATTTTCCCTTTCCCAAAATGGCGGCAACAGCACCGAAGCTGCTTTTGCCAGGCATAAGCACTGGCGCATGAATAAGTGCGTGCATGGTATAAGGGGTGCTTGCCCTCAGGTACATATGGATGTTTTCAACTGTTTTACTTTCTGAATCAGCGGGTATTTCTGCGAGACCTTCATCGATGAAATGGAATCCCGGGAAATTTTCGGGAACGCCATCCGAAAAAATGTGAAAATGCAGAGGTTCCGCGGAATGTTTGTGGTAATCGGCGCTCCACTTTCTCAACAAATCGATGTAATAGGCCTCTCCTACCAGTTTATTGGTAAACCGGCTTGCGGTGGAGCCTTTTTGTATCTGGTCCCAAACATCTCCAC
>DATFJT010000007.1:0-10354 GCA_035269065.1 Saprospiraceae bacterium
CTCAAAAGTGGTCAATGCTATTCAGGCATTTACAATCAAACAACCTACAACAGAACACTGACAACCATTCACCAACAACAGATCACCAACAACAAATAACCAACAACAACTTACAAATCCCTGCGCATCAAACTTTGATAAAGACCCGCGAGAAGGAGCAAGAGGAGTATAGATCCTGAAAGAAAAGCGGTCTGCGTAGTCCACAAACCTCCAAGGCCATAATTCTCAGCAATACCCTCTCCAAATCGCATCAAAAAATTGGGGGCCAATTGATTGCAAATAGCGGAGGGCCAAAACTCAAACCCGTCAAGCACATCTCCCACTACAAAGCCAATGATAGAGCGAAGCAGACGCTCAACGGCAAAATAACTGAGGAAACCAATGAAGGACAATCCTGCTGATTTTACCCAGGTGGCTACCAACATCGCCATAGCACCGTAAATCATGGCCAGCAAAAAATGCCTGAAAAACCACTCCAATCCAGAGGGCCATGCCTCTGAAAACCTTGCCTCGAATTTCCCGGCCAGAATAGAAGCCACCAAAAGGTAAGCCAGGGTGAATACAATCGAAATCACCATCAAATGAGCCAATTTCATCAGAAAAAACTCTTGCCTTTTCAAGCCACTGATGACGCTTTGTCTTAAAGTTTTTTGACGAAATTCACTTGAAATGATCTGAACTGTCCAAAAACTAAAGAGAAAGAAAAGCAGATAATTCGACCAGGCAGCCACGCTGAACCACAAGTCCGGAAAATTACGCAAGGTCTCCACATACCCTTCCACTACATTGATATTGAGGGAGGCACTCAAAAGGCTATTGGAAAGGGAGTAGAGCAACAAAAAAAACAGTAATAGAAGAAGGTAGAGCAATCGGCTTTTGCGGTACTTCAACCATTCCATTCTCAGGTATCGGATCATTGCGAAATGGTTTTAATAAAGTGAGATTCCAAATTAAATGATTGTTCCTGTAACCTGTGAATGGCATGTCCTTCAAGAACCAACCTGCGGTTGAGTTCGGATAGACTGATTTCTTCTGCCAATTGAACCAAAAGACCGCTCTCATGCGGACGAATTTCTTCAGCTAAGCCCTGGCTACTGAGGAATTCTGACAATTTTTGATTGTCATCTGCAGACAACACCACCATCCTGTCTTTTCCGCTAATTTCCTCCACTGTGCCGGAATAGAGCAACTGCCCGCTTTTAAGGATGGCAACGTGAGAGCACAACTTTTCCACTTCTGCCAACATATGACTGGCCATGATGACGGTGATGCCCGTGGCAGCTATGTCACCGATCAGTTGTCTGATATCGGCTATTCCTTGCGGGTCCAGGCCGTTTGTTGGTTCATCAAATATAATGACCTCTGGTTGACCAATCAGCGCCGCCGCAATCGCCAGCCTTTGCTTCATGCCTAAAGAATAGCTGGTAAAATTGGACCTTCGCCTATCGTACAGCTGCACTTTTTTCAAAAGTGCTCCCAGGTCGTCGGTATAATTTTGTTTAATGTGCTGAATGATTTTTAAATTCTCCAGCGCATTGAGTTTGTCGTAGAAATTGGGTGTTTCGAGAATGGCCCCCAGATTTTTTTGAAAATGCTTGCGCGGATCACCAAACCATTCAAATGATCCGGAGCTGGGACGTAAAATACCGGTAATCATGCCAAGGGTAGTCGTTTTTCCAGACCCGTTGGGTCCCAGGATGCCATATACGCTGCCTTTGGGTATTTCCAGATCCAATTGATCCACAGCCGTTAGTTTTCCGAAATTTCTGCTCAGTTTTTGCGTAATCAGCACCTGTTCCATATACTAAATATAAGCTTTCAGACTTTAACGTCCAAAAGGGTGATTCGGTCAGTTTTTCGTATTTTTCCCGTTCAGAAATTCAAAGCATGAACAAAATTCTCATTGCCAATCGAGGCGAAATCGCCTGTCGAATAATCCAAACTGCCCGCAAAATGGGCATTGCTACCGTTGCTGTATTCAGTGATGCTGACCAGAATGCCCTGCATGTGCGCATGGCAGATGAAGCCTACCACATTGGGGCATCACCTTCGGCGCAATCCTATTTGCAGATGGATAAAATCATTGAAGTAGCTGAGAAAAGCAGCTGCGATGGCATTCATCCCGGGTATGGTTTTTTAAGTGAGAATGCTGCATTTTCTGAGAAAGTAAAAGCGGTCGGAATAAAATTTATCGGTCCTTCTTCGCATTCGATTGAAGTAATGGGAAGTAAGCTCCGGGCAAAAGAGGCGGTGAAAGATTACGGTATACCGTTGGTTCCTGGCACTGACGAAGCCATGACGGATATCGAAGAAGCCAAACAGGTAGCCAAAAAAATCGGTTTCCCAATTCTTATCAAAGCCTCGGCAGGTGGCGGAGGCAAGGGAATGCGCCTGGTAGAAAGTGAAGAAGACTTTGAAGAACAGTTAGAACGGGCTCAAAATGAAGCCCGATCCGCATTTGGTGACGATGCTGTTTTTATTGAAAAATTTGTGGAAAAGCCACGACATATAGAAATTCAGGTACTCGTGGATGCCCACGGTAAAGGCGTTCATCTATTCGAGCGAGAATGCAGCATTCAAAGAAGGCATCAAAAAGTGATCGAGGAAGCGCCCTCCTCTGTCCTGAATCAGGAGACGAGACAAGCCATGGGGGCAGATGCCGTTAAAGTAGCCAAGGCCTGTGATTATGAAGGAGCAGGTACGGTGGAATTCCTTTACGACAAACACGGCAATTACTATTTCCTGGAAATGAACACCCGACTGCAAGTGGAACATCCGGTCACTGAAATGATTACCGGACTAGACCTCGTGGAGCAACAAATTAATATTGCCCGAGGAGAGTCCCTGCCCTTTGACCAGGAAGACATTCAAATGAATGGGCATGCCTTTGAGTTGAGAATATACGCCGAGGATCCATTCGATGATTTTGTGCCTAGTACAGGAACTCTTGAACGCTTCAGGTGTCCGGATTTACCAGGTGTTAGGCTGGATACTGGTTATCTCGAAGGCATGGACATACCGATCTATTACGACCCTATGATTGCCAAACTTGTTGTTTACGCTGAAAACCGGAATCTAGCCGCTCAAAAGATGCGCACGACCATACAGGAGTTTGAGATTCGGGGCATTGCCCACACCCTGGAATTTGGCAGCTACGTATTCAACCACGAGGCTTTCCTGTCAGGTGACTTCGATACCAAGTTTGTTGACAAGTATTGGTCTAGTGAGCAGTACGACCAATGGAAAAGAGAAGCACGGGAATTGGCGGCAAGGGTAGGCTTACATTTTTACATCAAGGACAAAAATGAACATCGTGCCACGGATTATGACACCTCCGGCAAATGGTGGATAAAACGATAGTAAACATAGTGGTGTTCATTTCCAAATACAACCAGGATCTAAGGCCAGTAGTGCACAGGAGGTTTGTCTTTGGAAAAAATGCCGAAACACCTTATGGATTAATCGGGTATAGATTCAGCAGGAGAAAAACGTATTTCTAAGCAGCTCCATTGATGCAAGATGAACGCAAGTGCCAAGCTTAAAAACTCTTAGCTATGGCCAGAAAGTCCTCTGCATTCAAGCTTGCACCTCCGATCAAACCACCATCTATGTTTGGTTGAGAAAACAATTCCTCAGCATTGTTGGGCTTACAACTACCACCATAGAGAATGGTGGTTTTCTCCGCAGTCTCGCTCGCCACCTTTTCTGCCAATAATTGACGTATCATGGCATGAACTTCTTCCGCTTGCTCCGGTGTGGCCGTTTTGCCTGTTCCGATAGCCCAAACAGGCTCATAAGCAAGGGTAATGGACTCCCAGGCCTCTTTACTCAACTTACCGGGGCCTTCCAAAAACTGACGCTCTAGCACAGATTGCAGTTGCCCGGCTTCTCTTTCTTCCAGGGTCTCCCCCAGGCAATAAATAATATCGAGGTCTGCTTCCAGTGCCCGGTGGATTTTCTGAAGCAATTCTTCCTCAGATTCTGATTGATACTTCCTCCTTTCACTGTGACCTATGATGACCATTTCTGCTCCTGCTGAGGCCAACATTTGTGCACTTACTTCTCCTGTAAATGCTCCCTTCTCATGCCGAGAACAATTCTGAGCTCCAATTTTCAACGATACCTGATTGTAATTCTCAGACAAATAATAAATATGCGTAAAAGGGACACAGATACCAAGCTGCACCCGTTTGGGTAGATCGTAAGACATAAAATTCAACATAAATATCTTCGCCTCTTCCAGTGTAAGGTTCATCTTCCAATTGCCAACCACAGTATTTTGTCTCATGTCAGAATTTGATTTTTTCTTTCTCCCCCAAAAACCGGGGCTGAGTGTCTAAGATATAAAGATCCAGAAAAGCTTTGACCCTGGCCAGGTATTCTCTGAATAAAACTTGACGGTATTTGGCATTCTCATCATTAATTTGCGCATTGTATGCCACTGCATCCATGTCGTATCGCCTGGCAATAAATAGCGCCCTTGGTGTATGAAAAGCCTGGCTGACAATGCAAATGCTTTCCTGACCAAATACCTTTTTACTGCGCACAACACTATCCAGTGTGCGAAAGCCGGCGTAATCAAGGGTGATTTTAGAAGGTGGTACCCCAAATTTCACCAATAAGTCCTGCATATCTCTCGGTTCATTGTACTGTTCCCGGTGATTGTCTCCACTGAGAATGAAATGCCTGACCTTTCCATCCCGATACAATTCATAGGCGGCCTGCACCCGATGGTAAAAGAAATCATTTACCTGCCTGCCATCAGGGCTGCTCGCTGTACCCAGCACCAGGGCTACATCTTTTCCTGGTAATTCTTCCGTATTAGAAAAAGCCAAGTCGTCTGTACTACTGACAATCCACCAGTTGATAGAGACCACGAATAGGGCGACTAAGCCAACCAGTACCAGCAAGAACCAAAATATGTTCCTCAAGAATTTCATCTACAACTATATATCGCAAAAATGCAAAATGATATTCTTGAATGATGTGTCTTGTCTCCATTTATTTCTCCACGAGACTTAACAGACCAGACTCTAAAATAATACCCGTCTTTTGTAAATTACAGTCGCAACAAGAAAGCCATGCAAGACGAAAATAAATCCTACCCTTATATTCATCGCGACCTGAGTTGGTTATCCTTTAATTATCGGGTGCTCCAGGAAGGTAAAGATTTACGCAATCCTCTACTCGAACGGATCAAGTTCATGGCCATTTTTTCCAATAACCTCAATGAGTTTTACAGAGTCCGGGTAGCCCATCATCGCAATTTACTTCGCGTGGGTAAAAAGACGAAGAAAGAACTCGACTTCCATCCCAAAACCATTCTCAAAAACATCAATAAAATAGTCAATAAGCAACAGGAAGAGTTTACCTATATTTTTGAGAATCAATTATTACCTGAGTTAGAGGAGAATGGCATTTACCTGGTTAGTGCCGAAGATCTCAATGAATTGCAGTTGCAGTTCGTCGATGAATACTTCGACCAAAATTTGCTTCCTTTCGTACAGCCTGTGTTGCTCAATAGAAAGAAAATTAAACCCTTTCTCAACAATGCAGCTCTTTATCTCGCACTGCAACTTGAAGACAAAAAAGATGGTACAATTGATTATGCCCTGGTCAATATTCCCTCGGATCAAACAGACCGGTTTATTGTGCTACCCTCAACAGAAAATAAACATGAGCTTGTTATTCTCGACGAAATAGTGCGTCATTCCATCGTCGATCTGTTTCCCGGTTATCATATCCTGGGCTCTTATTCTATTAAATTCACCAGGGATGCCGAACTTTACATTGATGATGAATTCTCAGGAAACCTCATCCAGAAAATCAAGTCAAGTCTGTCCAAGCGAAAAGTTGGTCCTTCTACCAGGACAGTATTCGACCGAAACATGCCGGAAGAGTTGTTGGATTACCTGATTGATATTTTTGATATTGAGAAAATTGATTTACACCCTGAGGGGCGGTACCACAATAACTTTGACTTCTTTTCTTTTCCGAAATTTGGAATGGATCATCTCCTGAACAGTTCGCTGCCTTCCCTACCCTGTCATATATCTGGTGGTTTGGATAAGCTTTTTAATGCTATTGAGGAGCAAGATCAACTTTTCTACTATCCCTACCATTCTTACGATTGTGTGATCGACTTCTTTAAAGCGGCTATAGAAGACCCGGATGTTACGCACATCAAGATTACGCAATACCGTGTAGCGCGAAAGTCAGAAATCATGGATACCCTGATGAACGGGATAAAAAAGGGCAAGCAAATCACCGTCTTCATTGAGGTCAAGGCACGATTCGATGAGGAGGCCAACCTGAGATGGGGAGAAAAGCTGGAAAAAGCAGGGATTAAAGTGATATACAGCTTCCCTGGGTTGAAAGTACACTGCAAGCTTGCTCTTGTCATCAAGCGTATTAATGGTGAAAACAAGTTTTACTCCTACCTAAGTACAGGTAATTTTAATGAGAAAACTGCTGAGACATACTGTGATTACGGCTTTTTTACAAGTGACCAGCAAATCACACGAGAAGTATCCCGCATATTTTCATTCCTGGAAACAGTTGTACTACCAGATATAGAATTTGAGCATCTATTCGTAGGTCAATTCAATTTGCGGGAAAAAATCAATGAAAAAATTGACCGCGAAATTCAATCTGCACAAGCCGGGAAAGAAGCCTATATCCTACTTAAACTCAACAGTCTTGAGGACAAAGAAATGGTCATTAAACTCTATGAAGCTTCCCAGGCCGGGGTAAAAATTGACTTGATTGTTCGAGGAATATGCTGTCTCGTACCCGGATTAGAAGGCATAAGTGAAAATATAAGAGCTGTGAGTATTGTGGATCGCTACCTGGAGCACGCGCGCGCCTACGTCTTCCACAACGACGGAGATAAGGAAATTTACCTGTCCAGTGCTGACCTCATGACGCGAAACCTCAGTTACCGTATTGAAGTGGCCTTCCCTATACGTGATAAACAGATAAAAAAGGAAATTCTGACCATTTTGGAGTTTCAGCTTAAGGACAATGTTAAAGGTCGCGCCATTGATGAAAAGCAGAGCAATCACTACATAGAAGGATTGGCAGATATGCCTTTTCAAAGTCAAATTGAAACCTACTACTATTATAAACGCAAAATCAAAAACTAGACATGCCCTTTCGTCTTCTCCTGTGGATTTGTTGTTGTTTAATAGCAAGTAAAACAAGTGCTCAATTCGGAACTCCTTCACCGGCAGGGGCCAGGGGAATTGCCCTGGGAGACATGAGGACCATTATCGAAGGCCCTGAGGCTGTTTTTTCCAATCCTGCCCTGCTTGGGCTGGCAGAACAGAGTTCGATCAGTGCATTTACAGATCACAGATTTCTGGTGCAAGACTTGTATGGTGCTTATGCCGGGGGTATCCTTCATCGCTCATCAGGCTCCTTCGGTGTAGACGCCTATCACTATGGGTGGGGAGACTACAATGAGAACAGCATCGGTATTCAATATGGACGTAAACTCGCTGAAAACCTAAGTCTAGGCCTTAAATTGAAGGCTTTTCACTTCAATGTCACCGATTATGGCCAGCGAACGGTAATAGGAGCAGACCTCGCGGCTGTTCATCAAGTCACCCGCAAATTCTCTGCCGGAGTAGTCATCAGTAATCCGGTACCGGTAGAGATTGCAGAAGGCCAGGACACGCCGTCGGCGATCCATGTGGGATTCAAGTATCGTTTCTCTAAAAAACTGTTCTCCGCCCTGGAATTATCAAAAGTGGAAAAACAAGACATGATTGCCAAGGCGGGTATACACTACAGCCCTTCTACTAAAATAGACCTTATGTTCGGATACCAGAGCCTGGAAAATCAAATCAGCTTTGGAAGCGCACTAAAAATGGGCTTGATTGACATCAATTTTTCAGCCACGCTGCATCCTTTGCTCGGTACTTCTCTTGCCGGGGGTATCAACTATCGCTTTAAAAGGAATTCTTAATCACTTAAGGTTCTGTGTGAAACAAATCACTGCAATCATTTATTATATTGGTGATATTCGTTAAAAATTATTAGTTATGAGCTTAAGATTAGGAGATACGGCCCCCAACTTTGAGGCCGAAACAACAAAAGGAAAAATTAATTTTCACGAGTGGGCAGGAAACAATTGGGTTGTTTTGTATTCACATCCGGCTGATTTTACGCCTGTTTGCACAACAGAAATAGGAAGAACGGCTCAGTTGGCCGATGAATTTGAAAAACGCGGGGTGAAACCAATCGTTTTGAGTGTGGACAGCGTAGAAGACCACAAAAAATGGTTGTTAGATGTCAACGAGACACAAAACACCGATGTGCAATTTCCTATTATTGCGGATCCCGATCATAAAGTGGCTGAGGCCTACGATATGATTCATCCCAATGAAACAGAGAAATTTACGGTGCGATCTGTGTTTATCATTGATCCCAATAAAAAGATCAGGACGACCATCACTTATCCTCCATCAACCGGTAGAAATTTCAATGAAATTTTGCGCGTGATCGACTCTTTGAAGTTGACAGATGAGTACAGCGTCGCCACCCCGGTGGATTGGGTAGAAGGAGAAGACGTGGTTGTCAGCCCGGCCATCCCGACCGACGAGGCGAGGGAGAAATTCCCTAAAGGAGTGACAGAAATCAAACCTTATCTCCGCATGACACCGCAACCAAACAAGGATTAATGAAGATCGCAAGGGAGCTCAATTGGAGCTCCTTTTTTAATAGTGGGGCCAACCCTACCTTAAGTCATTGGTTTACGAATACCCTCCTATTTGCTTCTAAAAATCCCACCTATTTTTAAAACTCTGCTGATCATCTGTAGAGGTATTTTTGGTCTATAATTCGGTTCGTGGATTTCGTTTTTCTTTCATTGCCAAATAGTAACCGAGACCCATCTGAAGCTGGTGAATTTTAAAATCCCCCGTAAATTCCTGTTCATTGTTCGCAACAGTTTCGCTGAAGTGATTTCTCAGAACCCAGGCATAACGCATATCCAGGTAAAAAGGCAGCCTATTGAACCTTAAACTAACCTGGGGACCAAGATTGAAGTGACGGTTATCCACTTCTTTGGTGGTCCATTCCTCTGATTTTTTTTCTTTTATCTCGGTGCTGTAATTAAAATGCCATCCAATCCCTGCCTCCAGGCCATATTTCCACTGATATACCAATTCCGGTGCCAGGCTGAATTGTTGATTCCGGTGCTGGAAATACCATAGATACAAAGGATCCTCGTTGATCGCCTGGTTGGGTATAAATTTTCGGACCGAAAAGAAGACGGGCATTCGAACCATCCATTTCTCCTTCCACTGCTTCTGGGTGATAAGTCCAAGGTAAAAACCTTCACCTCTATAGTAATCATTGCTTGCAACAGTTTGACCAACATTGGGATTCGTCAATACAAAGGGAGATCCATTGAGGTAGCCCGTAATCTTGGGGAAAGCAATACCTCCTTCTAAAGAAACTTCAATCTGTCCACTAATTGGCGAACTTGACAAAAATAACAAGACAAGCGTAATAAATAAGATGTGGGTTCGCATGGTTAAGCCATTGATTGCCATTGAAACATTATTTCTACTTCGAATATTTTGCCGGAAATGTTAAAGGCAGTAATTTCGACAACAGATGAACTAAAGAAAATTTATAGTCGTTTAAATAATTGTGAGAAGGTCTATCCTCCATATCGTCAGCTTTCTAATACTGCTTGCATCGACAGGATTGAAGTTGGAAGCGCATTATTGCCACGGACAATTCGCCGGGGTAAAATTCGTATACAACAGTTGCTGTTGTGATGAGAAAAAAGCGGATTGTTGTGAGGATAAGATCATTCAGGTAGAGAAGGCTGACTTTGACTATGCCCCTCAGCAGGTAAATGAAGTTGCTGCAAGCGATAAACCATTCTGTGGCTCTGTCATTTGGGAATGCAATGGAACAGCTCATTCCTGCAGCGCCCACAAAAAAATTAATTCCAGGGGTAGCCCCCCTGATGACAGGCCTGAACTCTACATTTTTTATCAGCGCCTTTTGTTTTACGGTTGAGTTTTCATCTGTTTTTGAGATGAAACGCCGACGCACCTGATTTATCAACCATAAAACAGTACATCAATGAACAATCTAATCTTTGGATGGATCGCCATCCCAATTTCAATATTATTAGGTCTTGCCATGACCAATCCACTGTCAGCTCAGGAAGCAGGTATGGAGGAAAACAATGCAAAATTTATAACGGAAGAAATTCCTGTACGGGGAGTCTGCAAAATGTGCAAGAAACGCATAGAAGGCGCTGCCATGGTTCCTGGAGTCAAGCTGGCTCAGTGGTCCCAGAACGAACAAATGCTCACGGTGACCTTCAAAA
>DATFJT010000008.1:0-7974 GCA_035269065.1 Saprospiraceae bacterium
AATTCGTGTAGGCATTCCTGTCACGTATTCTGATAACATATTGACGCCACTGAGCAGAGAGCCACCTCCTGTCAGTACCATTCCGCCGACTAGTTTTTCTTCGATACCAGATTTTTGAATTTCGCGGACGCCAAATTCTAAAATTTCAGACATGCGTGCCTCAATAATTGAGGCGAGATTGCGCTCTGAGATCTCCTTTGGCTCGCGACCTTTCAAACCCTGGATAGAAATGTACCTGTTACCGGTCACTTCATCCGACAGGGCACGCCCAAACTTGGTCTTGAGCTTTTCTGCGTCTTCCTGCATCACCTTACAGCCTTCTTTAATGTCTTCTGTAATGTTGGTTCCGCCAAAGGGAACGATAACAGATTTTCGCAAAATGCCATTGTGATAGATAGAAATATCTGTGGTCCCACCTCCAATATCCATTAGGACAATGCCCGCTGTTTTTTCTTCCTCAGAAAGAACCGCGGCAGCTGAGGCAATGGGTTCAAGCGTAATTTCTGCTACCCGCATGCCTGCTTTTTCCACACAGCGACTGATATTTCTCATAGCATTGGACTGAGCAGTAATGATGTGAAAATTACCTTCCAATCTTACTCCGGCCATACCAACCGGGTCGAAAATACCACGCTCATTGTCGACCATATATTCCTGAGGAATGATGTGTAAAATCATGTCTCCGGGAGGGAGAACGAGTTTATTCATGTCGTTGATCAATTGATCGACATCCTCATGGCTAATTTCATTCTGGTGATTGTGACGCGTAAGCAATCCTCGCTGCATTTTACTAGAGATGTGCTTACCGGCAATACCGACATACACCTCCTTTGCTATACAGCCCGCGCTTCGTTCACAAATGGCTTTAGCCTCCAAAATACTTTGCACCGTCTTCTCAATATTTGAGACGACTCCCCTCAAAATACCTTTGGAGGATACCCTTCCAACACCCAGGATTTCAATCCTACCGTGTTCATTTTTGCGGCCTGCAACCATACAGACCTTCGTTGTGCCTATATCTAAGGCAAATACTACATCGTGGCTCATTGTTTCGAAATTTTATGTAAGATCTTTATGTTCTATTATTCTTCTTTTTCAATACTATTTGATTTTTGAAATCTAAATGTATAGACCGGTACATGGCCCAATTGATTTTATCGTAAGTGCTTTTGTAAAAGGTTTTCAGCTTATCGATTTTCTCATCGACATCTTTTAACTCCCCCAGGCGTATATTAAAGTTTCCTACCTTAGGTACGAGATAAAATTTCTGTTCTTTATCAATCCGAATAGACTCTATCAATGGTCTGAGAAATTCGTCTTCATGTATTGTAAGGCTCAGGTCAAGTATACCCTGCCAACCTTCCTCGTTTACCTGGGGCACGTAACCAGTTAATACCATCACACGCGGACTGTAGCTGTAGCTAAAAGGCACAATATCCTGCTTATTGGTGATGTAATAGTTTTTGCCTGTAGCATCAATGACCCTTGCGATCGGTTGTTTAGTATTGATATGCAGATGCAGGCTTCCGGATTGTCCTTCAAAAACTTTGGCTTTTTCCACAAAAGGATTCTCATCTAAAATCTGTTCCAGGTTGACCAAAAGCTCCCTTTCTGCGGAACTCAACAGATGCAAATCCACACCCAGTCGGTCATAAATATAATCCCGGATGTATTCCTCATTGACAAGCGCAGCTTCATCATGTGTATCTGACTTTAAACTAATCTCTACTTCTCGTAATTCGTAACTGCTGTGCATACCCCACCCCGCACAAATAAGCACTAAGCTGCTCAAGATCACCCAAACCGATATGTTTCCAATGCTCTTCATCATTATGCTGTCCATTTTTTTTCGATTTCGTCAACCATTTCTGCTGCTGCTTCAGGGGAAGCAAAAGATGCAATGTTGGATTTTAGCGCCAACTTCTTCTCTTCACTTTCCAATAGCTCAATGGCCTTCGGCACCATTTTCTCTTTCGCTTCTGTATCCAATATCATTAAGGCCGCATCTTTATCCACCATGGCCATAGCATTTTTAGTCTGATGGTCGGCTGCCACATTTGGAGATGGGATCAAGATGGAAGCTTTCTGATAGTAAGCCAATTCTGCGAGGGTCAAAGCTCCGGCTCTGGCGCATACGACATCAGCTTTTCTCATTACAGCAGGCATATCCGAAATAAAGTCTACCAATTGTATATGCTTGGGTACATCATCCAATAAATCCATCAATTCCTTGATATACAGGTTACCACATTGCCATATCCATTGAATATCATTTCTTTTTTTTATCACATCCCATGATTTCAACATGGCATCATTAAGGCTTCTTGCACCTTGACTACCTCCGGTAATCAAAACCACCGGAAAATCATTTTGTATTTTTGTGAGAATAGGGTCATTGGTATTTTCCTTTTTTATAGATTGTCGCACTGGATTTCCTACTTTCCTGATTTTCTCAGGATTAAAATATTTTTCCATGCCATCGTATGCCACAAATATCTGTCTGGCGAATCGTCCCATAATCCGATTGACGAGACCAGGATAGGCATTTTGTTCATGCAACACCATCGGCACCTTTTTCCATGCGGCTACGATCAGCACAGGTGCACTGGCAAAAGCACCAAAACCGCAGACCAAATCAGGTTTGAAAGAATTAAAAAACTTCCGCACGCGTCTAACGCTTACCCATAACCGGCGAAGGGCCTCCAATTGTCTGAAGCCATTGTCTCTGCTAAACCCTCTTACCGGTAAGCCAAGAATGTTGTAACCCGCATTCGGTACATGCTTCATCTCCATGCGTTCTGAAGAGCCCACAAATTTGATTTCACAATCTGCCGCTCTGCTCTGGCATTCATCTGCCACAGCTATCGCCGGGAATATATGCCCGCCGGTTCCCCCTGTTGTGAAAACGATATGTTTACCCGACAGACTCATGCTCTTCTCTTTTTTTCTGTTCCTTTTTAAAATCTTTACTAATACTTAAAATAATTCCGAAAGCAGCTCCTGTAATCATATTCGACGTACCACCCAGGCTGATCATCGGTAAGGGGATTCCTGTCGAGGGGAGCATATCCAAAGTCACCAGCATATTGACCATAGCCTGTAAGACAATCAGAAAAGCCAGACCAAATGCCAAAATAGCTCCAAAGGCCCGTTCACTTCTAAAAATCATGACCACCACCCGCCAAAAAAACCACAGATACAGCATGACGACCAGGAGTGCGCCCAACAATCCAAACTCCTCACAAATCACAGCATAAATGAAATCAGTAAAAGGGGAGTTGAAATAATTTTTATTGAGTCCCTTACCTGGGCCAACACCAAAAAGACCACCATTGCTAATGGCCTGGTTCCGCATCAATACCTGGTGGTCCGGCACAGCGTCTCTATCCATAAAATTGACCACCCGACTGGTCCATGTTTCCGACCTTATAAGAGAATTATACTTCTCACCTATCATATAAATACTGGAAAAAAGGACCAAACCAAGCGCCACTATTCCCATAAGTAAGCCGAGGTTCATCCGACCGACAAACATGATCGCAAATACGACTACGAATAGTAACAAAGCAGTGGACAAGTCAAAAGGAATGATCAGTATGAGGGAAATCGCCACAGGTATAAAGATAGGCTTGAAGGCCTCCCCTACTTTCTTGATCACCAATTGTTTACTTGAAATTCTTTGGGCCAGTAACATTAGCAAAGCCACTTTAGCGAAATCAGAAGGTTGAAAGGACAATCCTAAAAGTGGGATATCTATCCAACGACGAGCGCTGTTCAGGTCATCAGCGAAAAGCGCTGTGTACAACAGCAGACCTATGGAGAAAATGTACACTACAAACGCCCACTTATTATAAAATTTGCTGGGCAGCCTGTGGCAAATAAACGTAATCAACAAGGCGATGGAAATATTGCGCAAGTGCTGTCCCAAAAAGATAAACGGGCTAGTATCATATTTATCCGCCAACATATTGATAGAGCTCATTACCACTGGCACTGAAAACAGGCTGAGTATGATCAACACCATCCATATTTGGCGGTCTCCTTCCACCAACTTTAACCACTGCAGCGATATGTCTTTCACTCTTGATTTCAAGTCACCTTAGTTTTAGTGTAATGATCGATAATGCTGCAAGCAACAAACCTACAATCCAAAAACGGGCTACAATTTTGGCCTCATGCAATCCTTTTTTCTGATAATGATGGTGTAAGGGCGCCATTTGGAAAATTCTCTTTCCCTCTCCCGTTCTTTTCTTGGTGTATTTAAAATAGGCTACCTGCAACATCACTGAAAGATTTTCCGCCAGGAATATGCCGCACAACAGTGGAATGAGCAATTCTTTTCTCAAAACTATCATCAATGCAGCAATGATCCCCCCAAGGGTAAGAGAGCCTGTATCACCCATAAATACTTTAGCAGGAAAGGCATTGTACCACAAAAAACCAATGCAGGCGCCGAGAAAACAGGCAGTGAAAACTACCAATTCCTCTGTATGTGGTAAATAAAGTATATCCAGGTAATCTGCAAATATCCTGTTACTACTTACATAGGCAAATACGGCAAGCACGCCTCCAATGATTCCGGAAACACCTGTCGCAAGACCATCCAGCCCATCTGTCAGGTTACTGGCATTGGATACCGCTGTTACGAGGAAAATCACGAATGGAATAAAAAATACCCATATCCAGAAATCTCCTTTGAGACCTATATAACTCAGTACCTGGCCGTAATCGAGTTGGTTGGATTTGACAAACGGAACATTGGTCAGACTACATTTGACAAAAACCTCTTGCGCAACGCCATTTTCAACCGGCAATTCCTGTACAATGTCATAATCATTTGCCAGAGCCGTAGCCTTGTCCACTTTGACTGTTATGTCTTTGTGTATGAGAAAAGTGAACGCGACAATAATTCCAAGACCAACCTGACCTATGATTTTAAATTTCGCTTTTAGGCCCTTTTTATTTTTCCTGAAGATTTTTATGTAGTCATCGATGAAACCGATAATACCCATCCAGGTAGTAGCCAGGATCATTAACAATACGTAAACATTGTCGAGTCTTGCAAATAAGAGGCAGGGGATCAAAATGGCCATGATAATGATCACGCCACCCATGGTAGGAGTTCCTTCCTTGACTTTTTGACCAGTCAAGCCCAAATCTCTTACCGTTTCGCCAATCTGTTTCTTACTCAATAAACGGATAATGCGATTGCCTAAAAGCATTGATATTAAGAGAGACACGATCAGCGCAGACAGGGCTCTAAAGGTAATAAACCTAAAGAGTGTCGCTCCCGTGAGCTGATAGTGTTTCTCTAAATAATCAAACAAATGGTATAGCATTATCTCTTCCTATTAGTGACAATAATTTTTTGAAAAAGTCAGCTTACAGCAGGCGACAAGTCTCCGTTGAGCACTTGAGCCGGGCGGGCCAAACACCCGCTGCAAACTGCCGATCCTCAAAAAACTATTTCTTCATTTTTTTCATAGCTTCAAATTCATTCTCGATGATCTTTCTGTCATCAAAAAGATGTCTAACACCGTTGATTTCCTGGTAAGTTTCATGTCCTTTGCCGGCAACAACAATAACATCTTGGTTTGTAGTCAGGCGGCAGGCCGTCTTGATAGCCTGCTTCCTGTCTACAATTGTGAGAAGATTGAGGGTACAATCTTCATTCACTCCCTTCATCATATCTTCAATAATGTGCATTGGATCTTCAGTTCTAGGGTTGTCACTTGTCAGAATGAGTTGATCAGAAAGAGAACAAGCTATTTTTGCCATTTGAGGACGTTTGCCCCGATCTCGGTCTCCCCCACAACCGACCACCGCAATGATTCGGCCGTTATCCCGGATCGAATGGACCGTTTTCAAAAGCTTTTCCAGGGCATCCGGTGAATGAGCATAGTCCACGATTGCCTTAAATCCGGTTGTTGGGTCTACTATAAGCTCCATCCTACCTTCAATAGGTGCCAGACCTGAAAGCGCAGTCAATACTTCCTCCTCAGGCATCCCCAAAAGTACGGCAGCGCTGAAAACCGCCAGCAAGTTCTCTGCATTGAAAGCTCCGGTCAACCTTGTGAATACTTCATGATCTCCGATTCTCAAGTGCAGGCCTTCTAAAGTATTCTCCAATATCTTTCCCTTGAAATCGGCAAGGGACTTAATGCCATATGTGTATTTTCGAGCATTGCAATTCTGAAGCATGACCCTTCCATTCTTATCATCCTTATTGACCAACGCTATTGCTTGCTCAGATAAATGGTCGAACAATTTTTTCTTTGCGCCCAGGTAGTTTTTGAAATTACCATGATAGTCCAGGTGATCCCTGGAAATATTGGTAAAAATCGCCAGGCTAAAATCCAAACCAATCGTGCGTTGCTGGTCGAGCGCGTGAGAACTCACTTCCATAAAAACAAACTGACAGCCGTCTTCTACCATATCGGCCATGTACTTGCGTAATTCTCCCGCATCAGGGGTGGTGAGTCCAGATCCCAAAATGCGATTCGGAGTTCTGACATCAATGGTAGAAATAAGCCCTGATGCTTTGCCCATCTTATTAAAAAGCTTGTAAAGCAAGGTAGAAACGGTCGTTTTGCCATTAGTGCCCGTTACACCTACTATGGTCAGTCGCGCCTGGGGGTCACCAAAAAGGACGGCATTCAGTTCGGCGTAGGCTACTCGCGTATTCGGTACACGCACATAACTAATGCCAGCTAAGCGTTCTTTGGGAAATTCTTCTAAAATAATCGTCCTGCAACCTTGTTCAATAGCGTGATCTATAAAATCGTGACCGTCTTTTAAGGTGCCCCTCAAACAAACAAAAACGGCATCAGATTTTGCTTTTCTGGAGTCGTTTGTGACGGCTGATATTCTACCGTCCTTAAAATCGCCTCTGATTTCCAGAATTTGCAATCTGGCCATGAGCTCCTGTATCGATATGTTGTACTCGAAGCCGCTCATGACAGTATAAGTTGAATGGATTGACCTTCTGCAGGAGTGCCGGGTTCAATGCTCTGCCTAACAACCTTTCCATATCCTTTTATTCTCACTTCCAGTCCTCTATTCTCCAGTAGATGTAAAGCATCTCTCAAACCCAATTCTCGCACATCTGGAACCACATTTTCCGGCAAAACCTGATCATTTTTAGCCATGGTCTTAGAATAAAGCTTGTCAGAGATAGCCAAATGTTCCCATATGTCTTCAAAGTCCTGAAGATGTCCAGCTCTCTGAAACACATTGGCGATCAAAACATCTTCATTCTTTTGCAGCGTATCTGCAAGTTGCATCTGTTCAACTTCCGTACTCATGACTAGATTGAGAATATGCTTGAATGTTGGAAGCGCAACTTGTGCACCGTAAATCTTTCCATCTCTGGGCATAACAATTTTCACCAACAGTGTATATCTGGGTTTCTCTAATGGGAAATAACCAACAAACGAACCGGCATACGTTAATTCGCTTTTATGATTGACCTCACTGTAATTCAGCTGTACAGTACCCGTTTTGCCTGCATAATCACAGATAACACGTACCCGGTCTTTTGCCGCAGTCCCGCTTGTAACCACACGTCTTAAGGCCTGCTGAATATGCTCGATAGCAGAAGGGTGAGCCATTCTCTCGTTCTGTATTTTTGGAGGAATTTCTCTAAAAATGCGCTCTTCACTATCCAAAATAGAAGAAACCAGTCTTGGTCTCATCAATACACCTCCATTTGCAATACCATTATAAAAATTCAATATCTGCAATGGATTCAAACGCATTTCGTACCCAAAAGCCATCATCGGTAAAGTGGTCAAATACCACTCTCTCTGGTCTTTCTCAGGGTGTTTGATTCTCGGACGCACTTCGTCTTCAAGGGGTACATCTGTGCGAGTAGTTAACCCAAATGCTTTCAGATGATTGTGGAATGCTACAGGGTCAGATTTATAATGCTCTTCAATTAATGACGCGATGGTCGCATTACTGGATAAAGCGAAA
>DATFJT010000009.1:0-4861 GCA_035269065.1 Saprospiraceae bacterium
AAAAGAGCGCACATGCTGGCGGAACTGGGATACACGGCTTTTGCTCTTGATATGTATGGTGAGGGCAAGCAGGCACAGCATCCGACAGATGCAGGTAAATTTTCAAAAATGGTGATGTCCAACACGGAATTGGCTAAATCCCGTTTTGAAGCGGCCGTGAAGACACTTCAAAACCACCCTAGGACAGATACTTCAAAATTGGCAGCCATTGGATATTGTTTCGGAGGCTCGGTAGTATTGAGTATGGCCAATGCAGGTTATGATCTTGACGCAGTGGCAGCTTTTCACTCTGGTGTTCAGCTCCCGGTACCTCCTTCCGAGGACTTAAAAGCCCGCGTCTTGGTGGCCAATGGTGCAGATGACAAGTTCATTCCTGAGGAATCTGTTGCATCTTTCAAAGCGGCTATGGATTCTGTAGGTGCGGATTATGAGTACATCTCCTACGAGGGCGTTGTGCACAGCTACACCAACCCGATGGCCGACAGCATGGCCCAAAAATTTGATATGCCCATAGCCTACGATGCCCGGGCAGACTCACTCGCCTGGTTGGAGTTGAAAGAATTGCTCCAGGCGGAGCTTTAGAATTCAGTTCAAGGAACATTTTGACGCAAGTCGATGGCGTGTACCCACACCACGCGCCAGTAGGTGATCAGGGAATTCAGTTGCTCCATTCTCCTGGCGTAGCGGATCTCGGGACCTATTTCTAAACGATTTCCCGATGAAAAGAGATAACCCGTGCCGAAATAGCTCCTGTTTTCCCAGTTGCCGATTACGTCTTCCTGGTCCAAAAGAGAAACTGCCTCAAAAGAGGTATTCACATAAAACTCGCCTGGGTCGAGCCTTGCACCGGCCAGGGGGAAATCTAACGATAGTCGAATTCTCAGCCTCCAGTCCAGATCAGTTGCCTGATCCTCCCTGGTGTATATTCTTTCCTCCAGTCGAAGACGATGGCGTAGACGAAATTTTCCAAGGTAAAATTGCGCTGTGGCCTGCTGCCAGGGCCTCAACTCATAAGCGCTCACTTCATCGAAGGGATCCATTTTCCTGGCCAAAAAACCAAAGTCAAACTTCAATCTAGGTGATCGATCGTAAGAAACAATGGCCTGAATATTAAAATTGCGAACTTTTTTGGGGAAGTCTTGACCGTTCACGAAGTCTTCCGTTAAAAGCATTTGTGAAGATAAGGCCAGGCTGGCATCCCAGGCCTGGTTGATCTCCTGCCGGAAAAGCAGTGATGGAATGGCACCCATTTGACTGTAGCTCTGGGCCGAAGAAGTACCGACGGCCAGGTAAAAAAGGACGCAAATAACAGCTGTTCTGCGCGTTTCCATCAGTAGAGATTTAGATCGTCCGGCCGTGCAAGAATCATCAGACTTTTGACGAACTGACCGTCTGATTCGAATAAGTACTCGTAGAGTTCTGTATTCTTATCTTTTTTACCGCGCACAATAATTTCATAGCGTCGCCCCAGCTCAGATTCTTGTTGCTGAACTCTGCGTACACGGCTTTTCCGGAAGTCATGATCCCATTTTTTTTCTATCAGGCTCCTGCTTTCTGCGGGAATGTCTTCATAGGAAATTTCTATCTCCACATCCATGAGGCTTCCATCCTCGTAGAATTCAACACTGTATAATTGTTGCTCACGACTAAATTTAGCTTCGTAGCTTTTCTGCTCTCCGGACTCCTCGGTGTACCATTTTATTTTGCCCTCCAGCCCGTAATTCTCTTCTAAATATTGAATGGCTTTTACAGGGAAATCGTCTTGCCTGATGCGTTTTTCTATTTCTAATTTCTGACCAAAACCGATGAATGAGAATAGAAGTAAACAGAAGAAAATAATGTAACTGAATCTATGGCTGTTGGTCATCATGCTCGATCAACTTTAAATGAATGGCTGCCAGCCAATGATCTAAAACGGCCTTTTGAAGAACACCTGCACTGTATTGGAATTCATTGATGTTATTGTTAATGGCAACATCTACTTTGTAATGCCCTTCCCCCTCATGAATAAGAGCGTTTTTTCTGCCGTGAGACTCGGAATAAACGGAATCTATGCCTTGGGGTTCATCAAGATAGAGCATAAGACTTGAATATTTAATCTCCTTCCAGGGCAACTCATTTTTCTCCCCGTCGATCTGTGCTATATAACCTTCCCCATTTGACCATGTCTCACTGTAGTCCCTTAATTCTCCATTTTTCTCAATGCGAACCCTGGATTCTGCCAGCTGATCGTTCTCATAAAACGCTTCGGCGTGATAAATCACTTCTATTTTTCCGAGGCCATAATTAACAGTGACATCAGAATCTATGATGTATTGTGTTCTCGTTGAATCGGTGATTTTTTGGGCGGTGAGTGTCCCCACCTTACTGTTTTTGATATACTGATGGAAATGATAGCGCTGTGCTTGAAGAAGGGGTGTGCTGAGAAGGAAGAATAAAAGGAATACGCGGTGAGCGTGTTTCGAGCAATTGGCTTGTTTTGAATCTATAATGTCGTTGTCGGTCAAAGTTGAAATGTTTAGTGCTTATTCTGTTGAGGTGGTTCTATTAAAATATTACCTACACCTTTCTGCTGATAAAACGATGCTGGAGAATTATAATTCCATTATGCCCAATATATAAAATGTGCAAAGCTTTCATAAGGCTTTGATAAACCGATAGGAAAGTCCCCAGGCAAGCAAGTTGATTGTGGGTATAATAAATACGCTGGGGATGACATTCACACCACTAAATCCCAGGGCCATAATTTTCGCCGACAAGGCTGTCATCAGAATGCTGAGAAAAACGATGTACACGGGTCCCAAATGCCAGCCAATTAATTTTCCTTTTTTCCATTGCCAGCCTGCAAAGAATCCAAGAGGGAGGAGCAATCCGAGATCAAACCCCTGGACAATGAGGGTGGTGTAATGCTGAAGGCCCTCCGGATAGATGCTGCCGTCGAATAGGGGAGGCATGACAATGCTCAACCAGAGCAGGGCGATCAGTGAGGAGTTGATCATGAGAAACCAGGACCCGAATTGTTGAGGCACATTTTTTCCGAAATCCCCTGATTTTATGGACGAAGTTAGTTTCTTCCAATATAGGGCAAACGAAAAGAAAGACAATCCCATCAGGCAGACATAAATGAGAAACAGGGCATTGTACATGGCCATTGCGGTGTAGAAAAGATAAGTGACCAGGAAATAGGCACTCGTGCCAGCACCCAGCAAAAGGGCCTGCCTGTGTCGACGGTGAAATAGTGTAACGAGCAATAGAGGGATGGCCATGGTCAAAGTCACCCAGTCTTGTGCAATGCCCTGGATGGCCACATTTGCCGACATGTGCTTGTAAATGCCTTTCGCATATAACTCTATTTCAAGGCCCCTGACTGTATGGATGGTTTTGACTGCAGCAGTATCTTCACTGAGAATGCCGATGAGGGCGGCAAAGCCAGAAAGGATGATCATGAGCCATTGAATGATTTTATGCGCATTCATGATAGTCAGGTCTAGTTCAAATAATCCAGGGCAAAATCCAGGATTTCGTCTCGCCCGCTGGCAAGGGATGATTCGGGGGCTTCTCTTGCTACGTCAGGCGGGATACCTGCTTCTAATTCTGCGCCGATGGGGCTCTGAGTTTGGGTTGCAGAGACACGGAGTATCCAGCCATTGGGCAATTCCGTGTATTTGGGTGTTCCGGCACCACCTCCCGTCCGGTCCCCTATGAGGGTTACATCGGGCAATTCCCTCATATATTGGACAAATGAATTGGTAGCGCTGTAACACCTGCGGTTGGTGAGCACCACCACTGGTTTGTTAAGAAAACCCTTACTTGGATTCTCGACGGCTTTGAGATTGACGTTTTGCCATTCGGTGAAGTCCTTTGCCGCTGGACCGTTCTTTGCTCTTCTTCGTGCCACGGTCCTGTTCTCTGTCGTAAATCTCCCAGCCAGTTTGAGGGCCTGCATACCTGAACCTCCACCGTTGTTCCGCACATCAATGATCACTGCTTTTTTATCTTCAAATTGATTCATGAGTGCATCCAGGTGCCCCTCCGTCATGTCTCTTCCAAAAGACCCCAGGTAACAATAGCCGATGTCGCCAAAAGCATGGAACTCGAATGGGCCGATAAATTCCTGTTCCCCCTCAAAATAAGATCGCTCCAGGACAGAATAGTCGAAATTCTCTGGTGCCTCAAAATACCAGCCAATATATCTGCTTCTGTTAAAATCAGCGACCAGGTTGACGTGTCCGTCTTTTAACTCCAGAAACATTTCGGCCAGTAGGTCAAATAGGGTCTGATCGCTCATATCAGGGCGGATTTGACGGCCGTATTTATCTTTTAAATCTTCCCAATCCACATCCTTAAGCTCAAAATAGCTGTAGTAATCATGAGCAAAATCCCAGGCCTCATCAAATACAACATTCGGATCACTGCCCTCGGTGTCCTCCACGAAAATTTGCTCGCAGGAACAAAAGAGAAAAGCAGTGGCAATGAAAACCATAAATCGCTTGCTCACGGTGTACTTTTTTTACTTAAAAATAAAAAGCAAAAGCTCAGGGTATGTCGCGCGACAAGTAAATGCTGTGCGTCGTTTTGTCGGTGTTGGAGTATTTGCCAGCTGTATTCCAGCCGGTACAGGTTGTCAATGTTCTTACCAACAGGAAACAGGGCACTGGTTGAAAATTCGACACGATTTATATGACCCGGGCCTCCCCAGTAGTGCTCCTTGTCATAATTGGCAAAGCTGTAATGGGGTCGATTGAGATATCCAAAAAGGGAACCATTGAATTGATGACTGAACTGCCAGCGATGCAAAAATCCACTGTTTCTCTCAGGCCAGGAATAACGCAATCCAACTCCTACGTTCCCGAGAATATCC
>DATFJT010000010.1:0-9591 GCA_035269065.1 Saprospiraceae bacterium
GCGCACTATCTCCAGGTATACCTCCTTGCCTGGAATTTTGGCTGCCTCGTTGAATTGTCCTCCGAGAGCCGAAGACTGTTCGTAAATACTGACCTTGTGGCCTGCCCTAGCAGCAAAACCGGCGAAACTCAGTCCACCCGGGCCAGCTCCCACGACGGCAATCTGCTTTGGTCTGGTGGTACGCACTATATTTTTCTCCGTCTCTCTTCCCGCTTCGGGGTTGACGAGACAACTCGCAGGTTTAGCCTGAAAAACATGATCTAAGCACGCCTGGTTACAAGCGATACAAGTATTGACCAGATGTGATTTACCTTTCTTGGATTTATTCACCAATTCCGGATCAGAAAGAAAGGGCCGCGCCATGGATACCAGGTCTGCCTTGGCACCACTGATGGCTGCATTGGCCGCGTCCATATCATTGAAGCGGTTGGTCGCCACAATAGGACGATCTATTTCCCTTTTCATTTTCGCTGTCACCCACAAGAAACCCTGCCCAGGTACTACCCCGGCAATAGTAGGTATTCTCGCCTCATGCCATCCGATACCCGTATTGATAAGGTCTGCTCCTGCTTCACAAACCGCCTTTGTTTGATAAACCACATCTTCCCAACTGTTTCCACCTTCTACAAGGTCCAGCATGCTTTGGCGATACATAAGGATAAACTCCGGCCTCGTGGCTTTTCGCACGCCTTCCACAATACGTTTGGCCAGCCGGGTTCTGTTCTCAATAGAGCCGCCCCACTCATCCTCCCTGTGATTGGTCCGAAGACATCCGAATTGGTTGATCAGGTAACCCTCAGATCCCATGATTTCCACCCCATCATAACCCGCCTGCTCAGCCAGCTGTGCTGTACGTATGTAATCCTGGATAGTGCTCTCTACTTCCTCAGACGTAAGTGCTTTCGGTTTGAATGGGTTGATCGGCGCCCTGAGCGCACTGGGTGCGACATTCTTGGTACTGATGGCATAACGACCGGTGTGTAAAATCTGCAAACAAATCTTCCCTCCTTCGGCATGCACTGCTTCGGTAATGGGGCGATGCCAATCTACCTGTTCAGGATGATCCAGCCGCGCACCGCCATCCATGACTACGCCCACTTCATTAGGAGAAATACCTCCTGTTACAATCAAGCCGGCCCCTCCCCTAGCACGCAGTCGATAAAAAGCAGCGAGTTTCTCATTACCCCCTGGCATCTCCTCGAGCCCAATGTGCATACTGCCCATGACCACCCGGTTATTCAATTCGACACCGGATTTGAGCTTAAACGACTGGTATATCAAATCTTTACTAGACATAAAAAAACCCGAATATTGATGATCAATATCCGGGAAGTTAAACTTTATTGTTCAAAAGGTTTACATGTTCGTCTTTAACAATCGGGCTGTAAACTGCTCACCATCTGCAAGGAGAGAAGCAAAGTAGACACCTGAAGCTAAATCAGGTCGCAAAGTCGCATGTAACAGATTTCTACCAGTTTTCACCTGTACGCTTTGTTGATAAACCATTCTTCCCAATTCATCTCTTACGATGAGCATGCCATCAGCACTCTCCTTAGATTCAAATTTCATCTCGAATCGATCGTAAATTGGGTTGGGATAAACTTGCATTTCTGATGAAACCAGCAATTCTTCATTATTGACCAATCCTGAAGAATCGTAAACCATGACATTCTCCAGCATATTGTCCATACATGAGTTTCTCATCAGCACATCCGCTAATTTGGTATTCAGAATTTCCCGCTTGTCTTCGAGCGTCAAGACAGGATCAATTTGAAAGTAAAATCTGTCACCATCTCTTAGCGCCAAAAACTGACGCAAAAGTATTTCTACTGTTGTTTCTCCAAAAACACCTCCTTCTACAGCCTCTTCTGCCAGAATGCCTACCCATGGATCGATCACATCGACGTTGTCATACATTTCAAGCAATTTCTCCACTGTTTCTGACTCCGAATTGATTTCGTCAATACTCGCGTATCTCGGCAAGCCCATATTCTCGCGTATGGTATTTAAATCAGGAATTCCTCGCTCCCTAGCGCGCATGATGTTTGTACTGGCCAGGTCCATTCCACCTGAACCCGGAGGGCCAAAGAGGAAGTTTCTCAAATCACTGATCAACATGCGATCAAAAATCTGCATGCGTTGCTTAGTAGCGCCTTTAATGTACATGCAGAGACCGTCAGCTGCCATTTGACGCGGATTGAAAAAAGCATTTCTCAAATCGAGGTGACCTCCGGGAGCCACATCTCCCGTTTCCGGATCAATACGCATCACCTGAGCGTTAACCAGTGTATGGCCAATCCTAAATGCAAATGCAGAAAATTCATTGGTGATAGATGGGTCAAGATTGGGATTGTAACCTGAATAAGCCGGCAAGTTTATACCTGTCGCTGGGAGCCACTCATTGAAAGTGATGTTTTGAATGAACCCACCAACCATTTTTCTGGCATATTGGTAAAGCTGCTCATCATCCCATTCAGGGTATTCTTCTTTCAATTCATCACACAAGCGATTGTGTTCCCGCACAAAGATATTATGTATACATGCCAACATGATGTTTTCATTGGCTCTGGCATCACCCGCTACCATCAGTTTATCATTGCGACCGGTATCATCTCCAACCTGCGGCGCGTCCGGATCGATGGGAGAACTTAATTCTCCGTCTATCGTATTCCAAGGCATCATGTCCCCTTCAGAGACTTTCAGCTTGCCGTTCTCAAAACTGCGCAACCAGTGGGCGGATTCCTCATCGCTTCCATAAACTGCACTTCCATCAATCCAGGCCGTGATTCCATTGAAATGCTCTCTTGGGTTGTCTTCAGCCTCTCCGGTGCCTTCCATAACGAGGCTCCTGTTGATACACATCTCTCGCTCACCAGTATTGAATGGGTCAAAGAAAGGGTCTCCGGCTGGAACATCCGTGCAAAAGACCTCCTGGCTATTTTCAGTGAGGATCACATCGTGATCGATAAATTGTCCAAAAACCCATAAATAGTCGTTGAGATTAGAAATGGTGTCATCCAGTCTCATTTGCGTGGGTTGGTCCATAACCAGATTGCTTATGGCTCTAGGCAGGAAGTTTACCTCACGAGGGGCATTGGCTCCGTCCCCGTAATTTGGAGCCGCAATTCTCGGAAGAACGGTATGTGTCGCCCCCCATTCAGGGAAACGAAGATTGTTCCCTGAACCATCATAGCTCCTAATGTTTTGCCCTAAAAGTAACACAGGTATGAAACCTGCTACGGCGAGTAGAAGTTTTCTCATAGTATTTTCTCATTAAATTTGCATTCCAGGACCATATTGATCCAGTTCCCTTTCCCTAAGCACAAAACTAAGGATTTTTAGATAAAAAATGCGTGCACAATTGTCCAGGCACCCCTTTCTCCTGTAACAAAAACCGTGCAAAATCTATTAATCACTGATTATCCGTGCCTTAAAACCCCTAATTGCAACAAACACAAAGGACTAAAAACTGTTGAATTCTCCAAAAATTTTTAATCAACTATAAATACAATGCAGAAAGCGATGGTTTGTTGAAATCTTGCCATATGAAGCTTTTTTGTAATATATTTGAGCAAATTTATAGGCGAAACATGGCGAACTTTAGAACATTGACTGTCATATGGATGGCATGTATATTTTCAAGCATTGCTTTAGCTCAGGAAAAATCCCTGGACAGTATAGCGGTCACGCACCCTTTTGGCGAACTGGAACAGGGATGGTGGAATATTTCACTTCACGGAGGTTTTAGTTTTTTGTCAGCCGATGTCGATGCTGAAGTTTTCAAGGGCGCAGGAGTAGGTGTCAGTCTTGGAAGAAATCTTTTTTATGAGAAAGACGCCTTGTTGGTCACAGATTTTCGCATGCGCTTTCAATACGGGGTTGCTCGAGGGCTATCCACCGAGGCTTTTGAAGGCATTCAAAACAATACCGCACTGAACGGCTCACGCCTCAATACTGACGGCCTGAATTATGCGCAAAATCCTGGGTTCGTTTATCAAAATTACCGCTCAAGCATCCTTCAAACAGCGCTGGAAATTCCGATATACCTCAATCCGGCAAGGATGAACAACCGCATACACTTCGGTGTATTTGCAGGCCTAGGACTTGGATGGTACCATGCTGATATCGATCAGTTGGATGCTGCGGGCTTGGCCTATGATTATGCCGGTGATGAGGCATTTGACCTCGATGATTTGTCAGATGCTGCAGCCAGGGATGCACTCAACGATGCCTGGGATGGTGACTATGAGACCAATGCTGATGGGTTCGATGAGGAGTTTCTCAAATTTACCATCATGCCCTCTTTTGGTGTGGAGTTAGGGGTAATTGCAGATAACAACATTGTCGTAGGACTAAGCCATCGGTTCAGCTTGTCTCGCACTGACCTGTTGGACGGATCACAATGGAATGCAGACAACACCGAAAGCGAGGACATGGACTTTCTTCATTTTTCCCATCTCTTTGTTAAATGGAACATTCCCGTCAAACAAAAAAAGAGTATCCCACCCAGCATAACTAAATTGTCCCCACTTGTAAATGAAATCAATACCCGTGAGCCGCTTGCTATCATACGAGCGGAATTGGACAATGTAAAAAGCGTAAATGACATCACTATTCTGCACAACGGACTGCCATATAATGTCCTGCAATATTATCAGAAAGAGTTGGCCTCCAATGTACCGCTGGTAGAAGGTCCTAATGAAATATTAATTACTGTAAGTAATAATGATGGGACAGATCAGGAGCTGTTTATTTTCAATTACATCCCATCAAGGCGATCCTCCGGGCTCAACGAGAAAGCGGAAATATCCTTTGCTAATCCCGCAGTAGAGGGTCAGACAATCGCAGGCACCTCTTTACCCCTGGAGGCTGAAATAATTGGAATAAAATCAGATCAGGAAGTGCGACTCTTTCTAAATCAACAGGAAATCAAAGAATTCACTTATAACATCGGCAGTGGCGTGCTAAGCAGCAACCTGACCCTCAAACCGGGAGAAAATGAAATCAAAATACTTGCACTAAACAGGAATGGGATTTCTCAGGCGCTACGACAGGTCAAGGCAGACACCTCCGGTGCTGTCGTCAATATCGACATACTGCAACCTGAAGAAGCCGAAGTGACGACTACCAGCCAACAGCTGAACTTGAAATTTTTTGTATCCGGAACTGATCGCGATCATATAAAATTGATCGTGAATGGAGTAAAAACAGATCTGTCTTACAACTCAGCTGATCCCGTATTTGCGGAGAGTATTGCCCTGGAACAGGGTACCAATATCATCAGGATAATAGCAGGAGAAGGCTCGGCTGCAGTGGAAGAAAAGATTACAATCCGCCAAATGGCTCAAACCGATGGCCGGGAAAAACCCGCACCTGTTGAGCCTAGCGACGATAAACTGTTTGTCATCGAAGAATACATCACACCAGTCTGGATTGCTGAAGAAGCTCACTGTTCTTACAACATGGAGCTGAGCTATCCCGCTTCAGTTAAATCGGAGGATATAGAGCTGAAGCTAAACAATACAGATGTGACTCGTTTGCGCATTTTTGAAGAAGACCGTCTGATCCGCGCAGCCCTAAAACTAAAACCAGGAAGAAATCTCATCAAAGTCAGAGATCTCGGCAATAACGCCCCGGTGTATGACAAGTTAATAATTTGTGAGGGTGAGAATGAATATGATGTGGAGGATATGGATGAGCTTGAGTTGAATGTGGAAAATCAACCTGAGGTGAACCAGCAAGAGGAACTTTTAGCGGAACCAGATGAAAATGAAACGGTTGCTTCGATTTCAGGTGATGTGCCTGAAATTACTATTCTTTCGCCTGCAGATCAGGAATCAGAAATTCTCATTCCTGAAATCGATTTAAAAGCCAACTTAAAATATGTTGGCAGTAAAGAAAATATCACGCTTTACTTCAACGACGAAATTGTAACAGATTTTGAATTTGATCCAGAAAAGGGTTTCCTGGAATCTTCTCTTAATCCCAGGGCAGATGAAAATCAAATTACGCTTATTGCCATCAATGATTTTGGGGTAGCCGACGAAGTACGCTACATCATGTATAAGCAAATTCCTCCGCCTGCAATCAACATCCTCATGCCGCAAAACCAGGAACGTTTCTCCAAAGAAGAGGTTTTGCTCAAAGCCACGATTACCGGTGGAGCTCAATCAGGTATCCGTCTTGTAATGAACGACGATCAACAGGAAGACTGGGTATTCGAGGAGGGTGAGCTTACTGCCTTGCTTAAGCTGAAAGAAGGGGTGAATCGCATCGAGCTTTCAGCCCGAAATCGCACAGCTCAAAGATCAAAAACAATTTATATCAATTATTCAGCCCTCCGTGCGCCGGAAGTCATGATCATTAGCCCGGAAAAGGATACTCGTGTAATAGCGGAGAACCTGCCGCTGGTGGCCAACGTAAAACACGTGGAAGACCCTGATCAGATAAGTGTTGTGCTCAACGGCAACAAAATGACAGAGTTCAACTATACCAGCGGAACTATCAGCAGAGATCTGAAACTCAGAGAAGGTACTAATATTTTGAAGATCTCGGCCAGCAATCCACAAGGGGAAGCGTCTGATGAAAAACGAATTGAATACCACATCCCCAAGCCACCAGAAATTTTGGCTATTCGTCCGACCACGGATCGTATAAGAACCAAAATCAATCCTTACCCTCTGAACTTAAAAGTAAAACACATTTACGAGCGTGCTCAAATTAAGCTCAAACTGAACGGGCGGGTTTTCACTGATTATGTTTTTGACAGCACCAAATCTGCTCTGAATGCCGATTTGCTACTACAGAAAGGTGTCAATGAAATGGTCGTTGAAGTCCAAAATGAAGACGGAGGAGATGCAAGGAGCCTGTTGGTAGAATACATTCCGCCTCAACCACCAGTGATCGCGCCCATTCAACCAAGTGGAGATGTAAAAACAAAATCCAACCAACTGGATTTTAGTGCAAACATTTCAAACGTCAAATCAAAGGAAAATATTCAATTGCTTTTGAACGGTCAGAAGCGCTCATTTGAATTGAATAATAACATTCTATCCACTGTCCTCCAACTGCGTGAAGGGAAAAACGAAATCCTCCTTTCCGCTACCAATGAGGATGGAACTGAGGAAAATGTGATCATCGTTCAGTACACCAAACCACTACCTCCTCCTGTAATTGAGTTGCTTCAGCCGAAAGAATCCGGCATCATCGTAGAAAAATCAAGCTATGATTTATCCGCTGAGTTACTGCACATTAAAGGTTCTTACACCATCATGCTGTCTCTAAATGGAATTGAAGTTCCATTTGACTTCAACCCGGTTTCAGGAAAACTGGTGTCGCGTCTGGAATTGAAAGAAGGATCCAATGAAATCGATCTTAATGTGAAAAATAATACCGGTACGGCAAAATCACAGATGACGATCAACTTCCGCAAACCGGAGGATCCCCGTAAAAAAAGGCCACAAATTGAAATGTTGCAGCTCAGCGAAATCAAAAGCAGCAGCTTCGATGCAAGCAAAGGCACAGCCAGTATTGTTTTGCAAGTCAAAAAGCTTGATACCCAAAATCAATTGTCATTGACTCTGAATGATCAAGAGATCACCAATTTTGTATTTGACCCTCAAACAGGGAAATTGATCACCCCATTGACGCTACAAAAAGGATTGAATATTTTAGAGTTGATCGCCACCAATGCTTTTGGAACGGAGACTTTCTCAAAAGAGATAGAATTCTGATTCGTTTATCCCATTTCTGAATATTGCCTGGGTCCTCAAAGGGACATAGTGGGTCATTTCGAAGCAAATTTTGGATATTTCCCTTAAATTCAGGCCCAATTTTGATCAGATGCATCATTTGGGCTTAGTTTTGGGTTATAAGAACCAAAGATGTCCTTTCGGATGTTAATTAACTGAAATCCTCATTAGAAATCGATGACTAACATGAAACAAATTTTGACAACTGCGGTATTCATACTTGGCAGTATTTTTCTCGTAGCACAATCCACACAATGGAATTACCAGGGTAAAGCCACATCAGGATCACAAGATTGGAGCAGCAATACCATGGAACCGCTGAAATATGGTAAGTGGGAGGTCTCCTACCAGGAATTGAAGACGAAGTTGTGGTCAGATTGTGTAGATAAAGGAAAAAAGTCTGTCATTATGCTTCCAGGGCCCGATGGCTACACAGCACCTTTCAAGGTAGAATATGCCCCTGTTGCCCATCCTATTTTGCAGGAAAAATTCCCGGAGATCAGAACCTTCAAGGCCCATTCCATGCTGGATCATGAGTTGAGGGCGCATCTCACGCTTTCCCCCGCGGGTATGAAAGCCATCATTGATGGAGGAAATGACATTTACTACATTACCCCTTCAACAGAGAATAATGTCAATGAGTACGGCGTGTTTTTACATAGCGATTATCCAACTACCCAAGATGGCCAGCCTATGCTCACTTGCGAAGCTGAGGGTCTGGATGTAAAAATGGACGCGTTTGCGAGATCCCATGGCAGAAGCAACAAAAACTTTTCCTGCGAAGACCTTCCCCAATTGAAGTACAGACTGGCTATGGCCTGTACAGGCGAATTCGCCAGTAGATACGGAGGTACGGTTACCGGTGCCATGGCTGAAATCATGAACATTGTCAATAATGTTAATTTTGTCTTTGTCCGAGACGCCGGCATATTCATGGAATTAGTACCCAACAACGAGAATGTCGTCTACCTCAACGCCGGAACAGATCCTTATACCAATGGAAATACAGGTGCTATGCTCGGTCAAAACCCGGCTGTACTTGATCAGTTTATAGGCATCAATAATTACGATATCGGGCACGTAGTTGGCACAAGTGCCGGGGGATTGGCGTCTCTAGCCTCTGTTTGTAACCCAGAAGATAAAGCTCAAGGCGTTTCCTGCCAGTTTGGTAACTACAGCTCCACATTGTTTTTCTTAATTGTGGCGCACGAGATGGGACATCAGTTCTCTGCCACCCATACTTTTAATTTTTGCGATGGAAATGAATCTCCAGGTACTGCATTTGAGCCGGGAAGTGCCAATACCATCATGGGCTATTCTGGAGCCGGATGCGCCAACCAAAATCAGCGCACAAATGACCCTTTCTTTCACGTGGCTTCTATCCAGCAAATTCAGACGTTTTCCCGGGATAGAGCTGGCCTAAACTGTGCAGAGCTGCTAGCGACAGACAATGATTGCCCCATCATTGAGTTGCCTTATGAGAACGGATTTTACATCCCTAAAAAGACCCCATTTGAGCTGACAGGTTTTGCCACTGATCCGAATGGAGATCAAATGACTTACACCTGGGAGCAGTTCAACCTGGGGCCTCCAATCCAAGTAGGTGAAGCGCCATTCGGCGGCGCTCCGGGCTTTAAATTCAACCCACCGGACACCAATAATACACGCCTGTTTCCAAATATCAATCTAATCAGAAGACAAAACTTTAATGATCTTTTGGAATATCTACCTGATACCTGCCAGGATTTAGACTTTCGATTTACCGCGCGAGATAATCACGACACTGCCGGAGCTTTAGTATGGGAACAAGTGAGCTTCCAGGTGGCATGTGATGCTGGTC
>DATFJT010000011.1:0-5787 GCA_035269065.1 Saprospiraceae bacterium
AATTCGTGGGTCATGTTATTGATGAAATCTTTCTGCATCTCCGAAAGCCGCTTTTGCCTCAAAATGACCGACAAGGCATAGACAAAAAATGAAGTCGCAAAAAGCAAAATGATCGTGAAAAAGATGACCAGGCGCATATTGCTTATCAATTCCGCCGTCACAGTGGGAAAGCGCACGCCAAAATAGTAAGTGAATTCATCATATTTGGGTAACTCAGTGGTGGGCTTTTCCTTGGCCTTATTGTCATAACCAATGTAATTGCCATAGACCATTTTATCATTGGCACAGTCGTAAATACCATACTCGAAATCAATATTGAGCGCTGCTGCCTCCAATTCTTTTTGGAGGTAAAACTCGAGTATATTGGCATCAATGACATCATTGATATTGACGACATAATAGTTGGACGCACGACGACTAATGAGGTTTTTGGTTGGCAGAGAAGAATTGTTGTATTCCTCAATATTTTTGGCCACCCGAATAAGGGCCACTTGCACGCTGTGTTGAAATTGCTTTTCCTGAAGATCATAGGATTTGAGAATCCAGTAAATTTGAGCGCTCAGAATACCGACAATCGATATGGCACCAAGAAATACAATGAATTTTATACTTTTATTGGACATGATCCGACGCTGTATTTGTTCATCCTAGAAAAGATTCTACTTGTTGAATTCCCTACAAAAATATACAATTGCTTTCGCTCTGTCACTCTTGGCTTCCGTTGCGGGGTTGGCACAGGAATACAACCCTTTCGAATTGGAAGAGCGGTTGGAGCAAAACATCAGCCAGGGAGAAAGAGTTCCAGCAAATAAAGCCAATCCTTTTGAAATTGAATACACCAAGCCTTTAGGTGTCGACAGACAAAAGACGAAGGAAAAAGAACAACTAAAAGAGCGCTTCACGAAGAGGGAGCGTAGAGAAAACAACCTGGAATTTTGGGTAGTGCTCATGATCACCCTGGCCTTTTCGTTTGCTGTAAGTTTTTACCGCATTTTTCTCAACAACTTGTCCAAATCGCTTGTCAACATCAATGTGATGGAGCGCTTCCACCGCGACCGGAAATATTTTCAGTTGCCCTTGACCATATTTTATATCCTTTTCTTCGCCAACCTCAGCTACTTCATTTGCATCCTTATGAATAAATTCTGGTCCATTCCGTTCGAGTTATCTCGTTTAGGTCTGGTTTTTTTTATTGTGGTGGCCGCCTATCTCGGCAAGCATGCCATACTGGCGTTTTCTGATTTCCTGCTACAAATTGGTAAGGAAATACAGGTGTACAATTTCTCTGTCAGAATTTACGGTATTGCCATTGGTATGATACTCATGCCCATCAATATTATTTTCTCCCTCGAATACCAAGGTTTGGAAATCATTCTCATTTATCTGGCACTCGCCGCAATCGCATTGATTCTGCTGCTTAGAATAACTCGTGGCTTGCTAATGGCCAGGCCTTATCTCCCCTTGCACTTGTTCCATTTTTTTGTGTACCTTTGCACCGTCGAAATAGCGCCTATCATATTGATAAGGAATGTATTCTTAGCCATTGAGTAAAGAAGACGTGGATGTCAAAAAAGGAAAAGGAAGCTCCCAAAAAACACAAGCCAGTAAAGACTGTTCTTATATCTCAACCCAAACCAAGTCACTCCCCTTACTTTGATCTTGAAGAAAAGTACGATATCAAGATAGACTTTCGTCCGTTCATTCACGTCGAAGGCGTCCCTACTAAAGAATTTCGTAAAACCCGCATTAAGCCAGACGAGTATACGGCCATCATCATGACCTCAAGAAATGCGATTGATCATTTCTTCCGTATTTGTGAGGAAATGAGGATAAAAATGCCAGGAGACACCAAGTACTTCTGCAACTCTGCGGCTACAGCAAATTATTTACAGAAATTCATTACCTACAGGAAAAGAAAAGTTTTTGTAGGCCAAAGAAAGATCTCTGACATTAAGGATGCCTTTCTCAAACATAAAGACAAAGAGAAATTCTTGTTTCCTATTAGTAATTTAGGAAGTAAAAGCAATGTAGAATTCCTCAACAGCATTGGAATAGAATTCACTGAGGCCATGATGTATTGTACGGTAAGCAGTGATCTTTCGGATCTCAAGAACATCACTTATGATGTCCTGGTTTTCTTTAGTCCTCTCGGTATACAGTCTCTATACGATAATTTCCCGGAATTCGACCAAAAAGAAACACGACTGGCCGTTTACGGAAAGCTGACCACAAAAGCAGTTGAAGAAAAAGGCCTGCGCATTGATATCCCGGCGCCTGCCCCACAGGTACCTTCTATGACCATGGCGCTAGAGAATTACCTAAAAAAGTCGAACCTGGACAGTTAATAGCCCGTTATTTTCTAAAAGAGATTTCTATGTTCGCAAACCCGGAACAACTATCACGGGCCATCCGCAATAGATCCGAAAAATTCGGCAGAGAGGCACATCTCAAAATGTCTCATGCCGGACGCGTTTATGGTCCCAACTCCAAAGATCAATACAAGAAAGCAGCTGTCCTTCAATTCATTTATCCCGTTGCCTCTTCCTACCATATGGTACTTATTAAAAGGAGCTCAAGAAATCCCGCAGATAAACACAAGGGGCAAATTGCCTTTCCCGGAGGTCGATTGGAAAAAAGCGACGCCAGTTTGATGGAAACGGCGCTTCGTGAATTTGAAGAAGAAGTAGGTGTAAACGCAAACAGCGTACAGGTACTCGGAGAGTTGACCCAACTATTTATCCCGGTAAGTGGTTATGTGGTGCACCCGTATGTAGCTGTCGGTAAAGAAAAACCGAATTTTAAAGCCCAAATCGAAGAGGTTGAAGACATCATTGAAGTACCACTCGACCTACTTCTTGCCGAAGAGACTAAAAAATCCACAGTACTTAGGATTAATGATCAAATTACCCTGAAAAATGTTCCTTATTACGATATTTTTGGGCATATTGTTTGGGGCGCCACAGCCATGATGCTCAGTGAGCTGGAACATTTGATCAAGTGGCAAAAACCTTAGTATTCCACCCCAATTTCTTAAAGAATTAATTTATGGAAACTCCTGATATATATCGACCGAAGAATAAAGTACGTATCGTCACAGCAGCCAGTTTGTTCGATGGACACGACGCTGCCATCAATATCATGCGTCGCATTATGCAACGCTCTGGTGCAGAGATCATTCATCTCGGCCACAATCGATCTGTGGATGAAATCGTCAATACCGCCATCCAGGAAGATGTGCAGGGAATTGCCATTACCTCGTACCAGGGGGGGCATACGGAGTTCTTTAAATATATGCACGATCTGCTTAAGGAAAGAGGCGCAAACCACATCAAGCTCTTTGGGGGTGGCGGAGGAACGATTCTCCCCGAGGAAATCAAAGAACTGCACGACTACGGAATTGAACGCATATACTCGCCCGATGATGGTCGATCTATGGGCTTGCAGGGCATGATCAATGATGTGCTAGAGAAATGTGATTTCCCCATCGGGCAACAGTTGAATGGCGAACTCAAGGGCGTAGATAAAAAAGACGCCAAATCCATTGCACGCCTGATCAGCTCGTTTGAGAATTTTCCGCAGCAACACCAGGATATCATTGACCAATTTGAGTCCCAGGCCAAAACCAAGAACATACCCGTTCTGGGTATCACAGGCACCGGCGGTTCCGGTAAATCTAGCCTGGTAGATGAATTGGTACGTCGATTTTTACTAGATTTTTCTGACAAATACATCTCCATCATATCTGTGGACCCGTCGAAAAGGAAAACAGGCGGCGCCTTACTTGGAGACCGCATCAGAATGAATGCAGTCAACAATGACAGGGTTTATATGCGATCCCTGGCTACACGCCAATCCAATTTGGCCCTTTCACAACACGTCCAGGGCGCCATCAATATTCTTAAATCCGCGGAATTCGATTTAATCATTCTCGAAACCAGTGGTATCGGACAATCGGATACTGAAATTGTGGATCATTCGGACGTCAGCCTCTATGTCATGACCCCGGAGTATGGGGCCGCCTCCCAATTGGAGAAAATTGATATGCTTGACTTCGCAGACCTGATCGCCATCAATAAATACGATAAGCGGGGTGCCCAGGATGCCCTCAGGGATGTGCGCAAACAGTACCAACGCAACCACATGTTGTTTGAGAAAGACGTGGACAGCATGCCGGTTTATGGCACGATTGCCTCACAATTCAATGATCCCGGTACCAACCGACTGTATGTCGAAATCATGAAGTTGATTTCGGACCGCCTGGCTCCGGAATTGAAATCAGATTTTGTGGCCGCTTTCGAGGAGAGTGAGAAAATTTTCATTATCCCGCCCAATAGGACGCGTTACCTGAGCGAGGTGTCAGAAACCTGCCGACAATACGATGATGAGGTAGAAAAGCAGGAAGATCTGGCGCGACAGCTTTTTAGCATTGACAACACACAAAAACTATTAAAAAAAGCCGGCAGTCCCGTTGAAAAACTCGATGAACTCAAAGAAGAAATAACAAAAGACCTTTCAGGGGATGCACAACGCATTTTGGAAACCTGGGAAGAGAAAAAAGCCAACTACGAAGCGGACGAATACATTTATCATGTGCGTGGAAAAGAAATTCGCGTACCGACCTACACGGAATCCCTTTCTCACAGCAAAATACCCCGGGTCATTCTTCCTGATTACAAAGACTGGGGAGAAATTGTTCGTTGGAGCATGAAAGAAAATGTGCCCGGAGAATTTCCATATACAGCAGGGGTCTATCCTTTCAAGAGAAGCGGAGAAGACCCTACGCGAATGTTTGCCGGAGAAGGGGGACCTGAAAGAACCAACAAACGATTTCATTACCTGTCACTGGACATGCCAGCCAATCGCCTGAGTACCGCTTTTGACTCGGTGACCCTGTACGGGGAGGATCCTGATTTCAGACCGGATATCTACGGGAAAATTGGCAATTCGGGCGTGAGTATTTGCTGTCTAGACGATGCCAAAAAACTCTACTCTGGATTCAATTTATGTGATCCCCGCACCTCTGTTTCGATGACCATCAACGGACCTGCCGCGACAATCACTGCTTTCTTTATGAATGCCGCCATTGATCAGCAATGCGAATTGTACATCAAAGAACATGGGCTTGAAAATAAAGTAGAGGCCAAGCTCAAAGAATTGTACGAGGATCGCGGCCTCAAACGGCCCGTGTACAGAGGAGAGCTTCCCGAGGGCAACGACGGATTGGGCTTGATGCTTCTCGGCGTGACCGGGGATGAAGTATTGGCACCTGAAATTTACAGCGAAATCAAAGCCAAAGCACTCAATGCCGTAAGAGGTACTGTGCAGGCAGACATCCTGAAAGAAGACCAGGCGCAGAACACCTGTATTTTCAGCACGGAATTTTCGCTGCAGCTGATGGGTGACGTACAACAGTATTTCATTGACGAAAAAGTAAGGAACTTCTATTCCGTTTCCATTTCCGGTTACCACATTGCGGAAGCAGGGGCCAACCCTATCACGCAATTGGCCTTCACCCTGGCCAATGGATTTACTTTCGTTGAATATTACTTGTCCCGGGGAATGGACATCGATGCATTTGCTCCGAATTTATCCTTCTTCTTTTCGAATGGGATTGACCCTGAGTACGCGGTGATTGGACGCGTGGCCAGAAGAATATGGGCCAAGGCCATGAAATTGAAGTACGGAGGGAATGAAAGATCGCAAAAACTGAAATACCACATTCAAACATCGGGTCGATCGCTTCATGCCCAGGAAATTTCATTCAATGATATCAGGACGACTCTTCAG
>DATFJT010000012.1:0-17914 GCA_035269065.1 Saprospiraceae bacterium
CATTTCCCTTCCCAATGGTTTGGAAACTGTTCTTCTTGCCCGCAAAGGTGGCTTAGTCCAGCCCCTCCAATTACAAGAAGAAAAGAAATAGACTGTAGGAAACTCCTCAATGAAAAAGTGAAGGATTTTAAAAGCATAGGCAATCTTTTGAGATTAAATATAGCCTATAGATTGGGAGGATTTCAAAAAACTGCGACCATATTTAAGAATGAATATTATGAATAATTGAAAGCCAAGCTTTATAGCTTTTTATCATGCTAACTTGCAGCTAGTTATCTTCATCGTCGGCGGCGGTATCTGGCACAAATAAAAGCCGAGCCACGCTATGTCTTTTCCAGTTGAGGAGCTGAGTTTAGAAAATATTGTGGCTTTTTAAAATTGTCGATCAGACGAAAAGACTTTTCCACTACTTTTTTACAATTGTCCAACAGCCTAAAGTTACCATAAACTTTGCTTACATCTACTTCTAATACTAAAGTTGATTTTATTTATTATGGTGTGAGATTTAAAGGAGCTAGTAATTCAAGTCTATTAATACGGCTTTACAGATCAAGTTCCACTCCATATATAAGTCTTCTGGATGGATCACATAACGCTTCGGTTTAACAGATCGGCGAACATAAGAACATCCTTCCCATTCTAACTAGCTTTTATTAAATGATACAAGCGACCTAGACTGCCTGAATGGCAAGTGAATAGATATTACCCAATAAATGTGAAGAGCGGGACGGAAGACTTAAGGATGCCCTTATAACTAAATACCAGTGATAGGACTTTTTTCAGAAAGTGGTCAATAACTAGAAGCCTTGGAATTTCAAGAATCTAAAATAAGATCCAAATTTTTCAAATCATTTTTGTGGTTTTTTGCCTGGGTCACAAGTTCATCACTGGCTTGTATTCGGATCACCTCTTCTGCCTTTTCATACATGTCTTGCAAGCGCTCTTTGCTCTTAAATTCTTTCTCCTCTTGCTGAATGAACCAGCATGCTTCAAGATAATTAAGGAGAGTTAGACTGCGCTCAAGCGGATAGGTTTCAGCATTACGTATTTTTAAGGCTTCATCATAATAGAAAAGTGCTTTTTCTTGATTATCAGATAGGATTGCTTCCGGATATCTAAGAAGGGCATTGGCATAGTGATTGCAAACGCGAGCGTATTCGTAAGGAAATTCATTTGGCTCGAATAGGTTCAATGCTTCTTTAAAAGCAGAGGAGGAAATAGCTGCCCAGATGCCCTTCTTTTTGGTTTCATCTGGAATATGCGAGTAAATAATGCCTAAATTTTCCTGGATCTCTGCGTAAACGTAAGGGAAGTCCTCTTTGGAATAGAGTTTAAGGGCTCGCTGGAAGTCTTCCATGGCGGGTTTGTAAAATTGGGGACTGCCTTTTTGACCCCAGGACAGTAGTAGTTTGCCTTTTTTGAGGTGCGTCTCATAAACAAATTCAGGGAGGTTTGCTTCCGAAAAAATAGATATGGCTTTGGTATAGTAACCGAGGGACTCTGCAAAACTACCTGTTAAATTGGCAATTTCCGCGGCATCTAAAAGGCATAGACCCTGTAGCACATGCTGTTCTTCACCTTCATAATAGCTCAAGCATGACCACAGATTATCTTTTAATCGGGATAATTTGTCTTGATCATAAGGTGGGCTGAGTGTGCGCATATCCAGTTGGCACTGTTGGTAAGTAAGCTCTGTTTTTCCTGCTTTAGAAAACTTTTCTTTCTCTAGCCGGCTTAGCAGCTGTCTGGCTTCCGGCCATTTTCCCTGGTCTAGCAAATAAGAAATGTATTGGGCAGACGACCAGGCCATGTATTCTTCATTTGGGCTATTTTCTATGGCTTCTCTAAAATAATAGTCAATTTTCGGGGATTGGTGCTGGCCTTCTTGCGTGGCGTATAGCCTTACAATGGCGTTGTTGTGCATTAAGCGATAGTCATCATAGGGTTGATAGGTTTCTACGGCTAATTGGCTGGGGTCTGCCTCCAGGCCTAATTGGAGTTTCCGTATAAAATCGATTTCTGCCAATAGACTGGTGTGTGATTCCAGGAATTGATAGGCTTTTTCAAAATTCCCCAGTTTCATGTAAACCAGCCCTAGCAAAATATGGTCATCCACCATCATTGTCTTAGGCAATAAATACGGGGGCATTTCTTTGTGCCAGTCCAGGGGCTGTTTGATTCCGTCTCCATCAATGATAAGGCTCAGCGCTGAGGGGCGGGGCAGCTCTTCGAAGAGGTCTTTAATTTGAACTAATTCTATAAGCCGATGCTCTGATGAAATGATCTCTAGGGGATGTTCCTTATATTTATCGGTGGTATATAGGTTGATCATAGCTGTATGTGCTTGATTTTAGGCTAAGGTAACTTTGAGGATATTCATCGGACTTTGGTACTCAAATTCTAAGACTCTATTTTCCGAATTGATTTCCGGCCAATCCGCGAGGAATTCTTGCATAGAGATGGAGCGATCGCCTTCGATATTTTTCACTTTTACAAAAAGCAAAATGGTTTTGTGCAGCTTTTTGAATGCTTCGTCTTTGTCCGAAGCTAAAAGAAGGGTGTTTCTATCTTTATAATATACAGCCAGAATCTGCATGCTGTCTTTTATAAATTCGTCCGCCAAAAAGGATTTGATGAGAAGATGTTCATTGAAAAGTTGAACGGGCTCGTCTGCGGGTTTTGGCTGCTTGGGTGTGTGCTGATTTAAGTTGAATATTCTTTCCATTTTGTAATTTTTAATCCGGCTGAATATCTTGTTTTATTTTTTCAACGAGTCGGTGGGCGGCGGTGGCCACTTCAGGACTCAGTTCTATTTCCATTTTGGTATTGGAGATAGCGATTAAATAGACAATTACCTGCTCATCGGGAAATTCATCTCCCATTATTTTTTTGGCATAGGATAAGGCCTGGTCCCACTTCAGGCTGTGGAGGAAAACCATGGGGTCATCTTGAATATGCGCGTGGATCTCTTTTGCGGGTAATTTGAAAAGCGTGCCATCCTGCTCACCGGAATTGATGACACCATCTACGATTATCATTTTTTTATGGCCTTTTAGAGTGAATAACACTTCAAAGGCAGAAGTGCCCATGTCAATTATGCTGAGGTTCTCAAGCTTTTTTAAATCTGATTGCTTGAGTTGTTTGATTACGTAGCATCCCACACCGTCATCTGACCGAACGGGATTACCAAATCCCAGTATTGCTGTTTTCTCCATATCGAAAGATATAAAAAAGAAGGTGGAACGATCTCAAAAGACAGTTCCACCTCATGTTTCAATAAAAAGGTTGCGTTCATTATAGTTTGAAACGGCTTAGCTCTTCTCCGGATTTTCCATCGTGAGCATGTACAGTACAAACCATGCAGCTATCAAAAGATCTGGCCACCATACCTACTTCTACGGGGTCGTGCGGATCTTCAATCTCCGTACCTTCTAATGCTGATTCAATAGGGCCTGGATTTCCTTTAGAGTCATTGGGGCCAATATTCCAGGTAGTGGGAGCCATAACTTGATAGTTTTTAATCACACCATCCTCAATATCTATCCAATGAGCTAGAGCACCTCTGGCTGCTTCCGTTGCTCCAAAGCCCCGGCCATCACGTTCTTCCGGTTTGATATAGAATTCCTGATCGAGGTCAATTTGTCCCAACCATTTATTGATTTGGGTATAAATTCTCGGAGCCTCGTGCAGTCTTCCCAATACACGAGTGAAGACACTGGGACCTTTTTGGTTGATAATATCTAAGAACAAGGGATCCTTGAATTGATGATCCAGATTGTTGGGATTGCCGGACATGATAACTCGAGCTAAAGGGCCGGTTTCGGCGGCGTATCCATCGTATCGAGGTGCTTTTGACCAGCTGTATTTGCCTGAGAAATCTGTATCTTCTAAATTTTTGGATTCTACCGGTGTCGGAATAGGTTGATCCCAGGGATGAGCGGGTTTTACATTTTCATACCAGGCATGATCTACGTGTTCCTCTATATCCATGTGATTGAAGTTGTGGAAGTTGTTTCCGTCAAAGAAGCCACTTGGCGAGATTACCGCATTATTTCTCGCTTCTATTGTTGGGGTATTGTATTTGTCTTTGTGCAAATACGTACCATAAGCCAAAAACTTGCCTACACCCTCTCCAAACTTGTCGAGTCCAAATTCCATTCCAGCCCGGATAAATAAGCCCAGGTCGCTATTTCTTTGACTTTCATTTTCTTCGACCCATTCCATAAGGTCATCCCAGGATTGTATCTCCATATATCTTTCTATGGAACAACCTAATAATTTCGGTTCTAGCCATCTGTTTCGGAAGTGATTCAAAATACCGTGTGCACGAGTCACATCTTTTAGTGTGGGCGCGCACATAACGCCTCCCGGCACCATATAAGACGAGTGAGGCCATTGACCACCAAAAATGGCATAAATTTCCACCGGCAAAGCGGATGCCGTCAATCCGGACTGGAAAGATGTGCCCACATAAGCCGAAAAGCGTTTGGTAACCTCTTCGTACAGAGGTTTGTTGGCAAATTTCTTGTTTGCCATATCCGTTGCAAAGATGGCATAAAACCATCTGGGGATACTTTGTAAAGTCTCCGTCGCCTGACCGATGGCTCTTAGCAATAGCGCATTGGGTGTAAGTGTTGTTTTCCAGGCGGTATCCAGTGCTGAGGAAGCGCAATACAGATGCGACCCTCCGCAAATTCCACAAATTCTGGGTGTAACAATGAGTCCGGATTGGGGATCTTTCCCAACCATGATCTCTTCAAACCCCCGAAACATGGAAGCTTGCGTGTGTGCGCGAGTGACTCTTCCATCTTCCATGTAGACTTTGACGTCGAGGTCCCCTTCCACACGACCTACGGGTGATATATTTAGTTCTTTATATTGTGACATAGTGTTATTTATTTGGATGATTCAAATTGTGGTCTTTTCCCACTTACCAACTCTTCTGCAGTTCCCATTACTTTTTCAAATCCGGCACGCGCATAATAACCTACTTTGCTATGCCCGGAAGGGACATCTTTAGGCAAGAATCCTAAATATTTCATGGTTTTAAATACACTGCCTTTTACCAAATCATTATGAGGAAAGCCGGGTTCGGTGCAACCTAAGCAAGGATGATTGGCCCTGGTTTTGCTCGATTGTCTATTCCAGAGAATTCGATTACAACTCGCTCTGGTCATCGGCCCCCTGCAGCCTACTTCGTAGAATAAGCATCCTCCTCTTTTTCCGAAATGTCCATCCACTTTTTGGGCAAAGCTCACGGCGTTTGGACAACCCGTTTGAACAAAATCAGTGAAAAAGGTTTTGGGTCTGTGATATTCATCCAGCAGTACGTCACCAATACGACCCGTGGAAATAGCAACTAAAATTTGAGTGACCCAGTCCGGATGAGCCGGACAACCGGGGATATTAATGACGGGCAAACCTCCTTTGGATACATAATCTTTTCCCAAAAAGCCTCCTTTATCTTTTTTAAGAAATTGCATTCCCGTACTCTCTGTAGGATTAGGAGGTACTGCAGGTATCCCACCCCACGTCGCGCAGTCACCAATGGCAACCACGAATCCTGCCACTTCTGACAACTCTTTGATCCAGTCCATCATAGGACGTTCCGCGAAAAAGTTCATGCCTCCTGTTCCATTTGGTCCTTGAATGATAGAGCCCTCATAAACTAGGATATCAAGCTCAGTTTCTCCTTTCTTAATACTTTCCATCAAATCTGAAACCTGGTCCCCAATTTCGAGACCGATAGAAGGATGCCATAGAATGTTAACCCCAAAGTCAGTTACGAGCTCAACGACGGTGGGTTCTTCTGCATTGAGAAATGACATCGTGTTTCCACTACATGCACCTCCTTGCAGCCAAAGTAAATTTGCCATATTTGAAAATTTAGCGTGACGTATTACGTTTCGACTTTTTTTACTTAAAACTCAAAACATTAAAACTTATATTGTGCAATATAAATTAAAAACATGGCAACTTAGCAAATCTTTACTAATAAATTTGAAAAAATTTTCTAAAAACACGGTGAAGCCCTGATTAGCCAGTATTTATGCTATTGCAGGATGGATGTAGGTCGCGAACTCTTCTTTCCCTTTATTTGATAGATATGGTGTCATCTGAGCCCATAGTGCCTTTTTAAAGTTCTTTTCATCGCAAGATAATCCTCGAAGAACGCGCTGTGGAAGCCAAAATATGATGGATATCCAAATATTATTGGCTAAAAGCTTTATTCTTTGATTCTTTAAGGGAAGGAAGGCATCTCGTTGAATGTCAAACTCTATTCGAGACTCTATTTGTAATATCATTCTATTTGTATATTGATGCCATCGCCTCATGATATGGGGGTGGTTTCTTTCTGTCTCAAACATATTCGTAAAGAAAAATCTATAATTTTCGAAGAAAAAGTAGTAACTACTCATGGTTTTGTCGATGCCTTGAAAATTATCCAAAATGAGATAATCCGATAAGATCACTGAAAATTCGTTAAAAATATGATCATAAACGTAGTCAATAATGGTTTGCTTGTTCTTAAAGTGGTAGGCCAAATTACCGACACTTATGCCACTGGCATCAGCAATATGTTGAAGCCTAACATTAGCTATGCCGTATTCATTGAACATGACAATGGAAGCTTGCAGTATTTTTTCTTTTGTTTGTGCCATAAAACCCTAGTTAAGTGAAATATTGAGTTTTTCCTCTTTAATAGTTATCGTTCCTCTTTGATCTTTTGCAGCTTGTCGTTTGAAAATTTCTGACATCATTATAGCCTTTTTTTTACAATTCATCTCGGTAATTGGCCTAATGAGTAATTTTAAGGGGTTTTTTTGATGTGCAAAGACAAGTGAAATAAGATAAGTACCATTTCTTTTTTCAACTCGATTTATAACAGCGGTGTCGCACAACCAGGCTTCTTCTTTGATAAAATTCAGGTCGCAAAGAGAAGCATTTGTGCTGTCCGAAAACACTTGTTGATTTATGTTTTTTAGCAGCCAAGAATAGGTGGTATAGTCAATGTTGTGATTTTTATCCATCCGACGTTTTTCTAAGCTGAGAGATTTGTTGATATTCTTTTAGTCCTTCTTGAGTAAATAGTGGGGTTAAGATATGCCACATCGTTTTTTTGTATTGGTCTAAAGAGCCTGTATTCCTGCCGTGTATGGCTTGTCTATTCACCCAATTTTCACTAAGCCAAACCCAAAGTTCAGCTCTTTGGCTGTAAAATTCAGAATTGAGAGTTGATTTTAAAGCCCCACGGGCTTTGTTGAATGTTAGCATTCCCATTATTTGCTGAATCTGCCATTGAGTGTGCTCTCTGTAGTTCTTTGCTATTTCTTCATACGATCTAAGGACTTCCAGCGTATCTTGGTAAAAAAATATGTACTGTTGTTGCAGTTGGAAGTTGAAGCTGAGATAGCTGTCAATGTCCTTAAATAATGGCAGCGCCTTGAATTGAGACAACAACTGTTTTTGTTCCGTTTTAAGTTCCTCCCAAATGGCCATAATAATTTTATCCTTCGTGCGATAGTGATACGCTATATTGCCCAAGCTAATAATAGCCTCATCAGTTATGTGTTGTAAACGGACGTTTACAAATCCATCTTTGTTAAAAAGAAATAAAGCCGTTTTTCTAATTTTTTGTTTTGTCTGCGCACTAGACATTTTTACTCTTTTATGTCGATCCCGGAAACCAGGAGTTCTTCTCCTTGAACAATATTATTATTGGGTAAGCCACACGATTTGCATACAAATTTATAGTTTTTTATTTCACTTCGCACTTCGCAATGACTGCAGTACACCTTTATCGGGATAAGTTGTACTTGTAATTTGCAGTGGGAATAATCTTTTCTTTCGGTTGAAACGACCGCTTCGAAGGCATTTTTCATCAGCACAGGCTGAGCATTAGATAGCTCTCCAAGCGTTAGGTGGATCGTTTGAATATTTTCAATTTCTTTTTGCGTGTACATTTCATCCAATGAGTTGAATATGCTTTTTACTAATGATATCTCATGCATAGCTAAAGAGTCTTTTTCTTTTTTTCAATCGTTTCTTTGATTCTTGCAGCACTTTGGTAGTCCTCCTTTCGGAGTACTTTTTCCAATAGAATCTCTAACTCTTCCAGAGTATAAGCGGCAAATGATGATCTGCGGTTGCCTTCCAAAAAAATCTTTTCCCCACTGTGCTCTGCATTTAAAAGCTTGCTATTAATATACATAGGAATTTTTGCACGAATTGCAAATGCTATAGCATCGGACGTGCGAGAGTCAATATACGTTGTCACATCGTCCTTTGGTTCAATTACAATGTCAGAGTGAAAAATGCCATCCACTTTATCTTTTATAAGAATATACTTTGGAAGACCATTGAGTGCGAGGATGCTGGACAATAACAAATCATGCGTCATGGGGCGTTTCATCTTCAACGCTTCCAGTGCAATTCCAATGGCAAAGGCTTCGGACCTCCCTACTAAAATGGGCAGCTTTTTTTTTCTTGTTTCTTCCTCCAATACAAGAACAAAACTCTCTGGTTTTTGCTGGCTCGGGGCCATTGCAACGATAAATAGCTTAACCTTTTTCGAGTCTGTACTCATTATCGCAATACGTTTAAGAAGAATATTGCATAATAAAATGGCAAAGGGCATTCGGATCGTCAAAAGGAGCAATGACATCTCCCAAATGAAGTAATTTATAGAGTCCGTTCCCTTCGACTTCGATGCAAAAGTGCCCCTGTGTCCAAATGAAGTTGTCTTCTTCTTTTTCTACTGTAATCTCATATTGAGCCAACATCTTTTTTAAATTTTCCATACAATTGAATTCTAGACGGTTTAGAGAAGGGTTTCGTAGACAATAAATAAGCCCAGCCCGAGACAGAAAAGTCCGCTTAATATGCTTAAAGGTAGCCGCAGGTAAGGTGACCACTTCGTGTTTTTCCAAAAAGGGATACTAAATATGCCACTTGCTACTAACATTCCTACTGTGGAACCCAAGCCAAAAATGAGTAAAAATCCCAAACCTTCTACCGAGGATTTCATGGTTCCCATTATGGCAAGCACTAAAATCCCACTACCCGCCAGACCATGGACCAAGCCTATCCCGTAAGATACGGAGTGCTGATGTGAGGCATTTTTCTGACCTCTTCTGTTTCTCCTTAATTTGTCGAGGCGCCAGAGTCCCAATATTACTAACATGATTCCAACCCCGCCTTCTAAATACTCAAAGGTAGATTCCTGGAATAAAACTTTGCCTACAATCATCAGTAAACCTATGATAAAAATGGTTGAACTGTGTCCTAAACCCCAAAAAACACCATCCTTTGCTGCCTGAGAAAAATTGTTTCTTTTGGTTACGATGCTACTCACAGCGACTAAATGGTCCGCTTCAAATGCATGAGCAAATCCTATGCTAGCGGCAGCCAATAATGATAATCCTTCGAGTTCCATATGTTCTAGTTTAAATGAGAAGTTTGTAAATGACGAGCCGATGGTTGCCGGTGTCGGCAAGGTATAAAAGGCCATTTTTTGAATCTATGCTGATCGAGAATGGCCAATACAGGCTTTTGTGAGTCCCGATTTGTGTCTCACTGTATTCGCTTCCCGTGTGGAAGTTGGGCTTGCCAATCACACCAGAGGCAGCGGAATTGTTTTCTTCCGGTATTTTGGGAAACCACAACAAACGGCTGTTGCCCGTATCTGCAACAATGACCCCGTCCTTGTAAAAATGACTGTCATAGCACCAATTGAGCGTATGGGCTTTAGGGTGCAGTCCGAATTGATTTTGACCGTTTTCCTCAAAATCTGATTGTCCGATTATGACATCCGCCTTGTTCAATAAGGCGGTGTTCCAATCCTCCCATACCAACACCCGATAATATTGAGTATCCGTAATGGCGAGACACCCTTTTTCATTTAACTTGACGGAATAAGGCCATATCGGATTCAGGGGGTCGAAGTCTCGGTCTGTGAAATGATCTTTACCAATGATGCTACTCGCTTCTTGATAATTTTTTTGTGGAATATCATCAAATACCAAAACCCGTCGATTTCCCGTGTCTGCGATAATGAGCTTACCATTAAATACGGTTACTCCATAGGGCCAATGAAGAGATCGAGCAGTAGGTGCCGCACCTATGTTTTCCACATTGGGTTTATTAGAGGTAAAGTTGGGCTGTCCCACCACTACATCTGCTGCTTGCCCCTGACTCGTGGGGAACTGGTGCCATATTAAAACTCTATGATTCCAGGCATCGGCCACAATGAGACACTCTCCGTTTGACCAAACACCGGAGGGGTAGTGTAAAGTAGATGCATCCACATTCCCTTTTCTATTTCTACCGGTTAGCAGATGATTGGACTGCCCTAAAATCACCTTTGGCTCCGACATAATAGATTTTAAAGGGCTTTCCCAGATAAATAGTCGATTCTGTCCGGTGTCGGAAACGACAATATGTTTGCCATCAAAAAAGACTCCTCTGGGAGCTAAAAAAGGACTTCCCGGGTCCCCCTCAAATCGCAAAACTTCTCTGGCTACCTCTTTGGGCGCTACAGAGAGATCAGATGGATCTCTGCCTTTCTTTAAGCTTATGTTGAGACTTTCCTGTTTCTTCTTTTTATCGATCATTTCCTAACAAATTCTGGGAAGTTGCTCTCCCAACATCATATTGACAACCCTTTTCCCTCCAATAGCAGATTCTATCACGACTTGCCCCGTGTGCTCAGAAACCACTTCTCCGATAATTCCCGCTTCATTGGTTTGTGACCAGGCGTTTATTTTCTCTACAATCCCTTCTGCAGATTCCGGAGAGGCAATGACAACAAAAACGCCCTCATTGGCTACATATAGAGGATCCAGACCTAACAATTCGCAGGCGCCGGACACGTCCTCATCCACATGGAGTTGGTTTTGTCGCAAAGCAACGCCGATGCCGGAGTCTTTTGCCACTTCATTGAGAACAGTTGCAATCCCTCCGCGAGTGGCGTCCCGGAGCATATGGATGTCCCTTCCAAACTCTTCAATCAATGTTGGTATGATATGATTAAAATGGCAGGTGTCACTTTCAATGGCAGACTCAAACTCAAGACCTTCTCTTACACTCATGATAGCTATCCCATGTCTTGCCAGACTGCCACTCAGAATGACCTTATCACCCTGTGAAACTCTTTTAGCATCGATGGCTGAATCCGGACTTACTCGCCCTATTCCACTTGTATTGATAAATATCTTATCTCCTTTTCCTCGTTCTACCACTTTGGTATCACCGGTAACTATTTTTACTCCCGCATGCTCAGCAGCAGCCTTTATACTCAGTAGGATATCCCAAAATTCTTTGACAGCAAATCCTTCCTCGATGATAAATGCCAGAGATATAAATTCAGCGCGAGCTCCGCACATATTTATGTCATTCACTGTTCCATTAATGGCTAACTCGCCGATATTTCCCCCGGGAAAAAATATGGGGGACACGACAAAACTATCGGTTGAAAAGGCCAGTATATCACCGGGCGATTCAACAATAGCCCCATCGTGCTTCTTATCCAGATAGGAGTTGCTAAATAAATCAAAAACCCCTTGTTCCAGTAAATTATGTGTTAGTAATCCGCCGCTTCCATGACCCAAAGTGATGATGTCAAAATCCAGTTTTGGAAGAGGACAAGAAGCAGCAATGATGCTCTTTATTTCAGATAGCTCCATGGTTAGATGTTATTTTGTCCTTTTTTAAACTTGTGCTTCAATATCCCCCATGGCTTTTGAAAAATGATAATAGGCCGCACAAGCCCCCTCACTACTTACCATAGGCGCTCCCAATGGATTTTGAGGCGTGCAGTTCTTTCCAAATTCGGGGCAATCATGGGGCTTTTTAATGCCTTTCAAAACTTGCCCGGCTATGCATGACTTGTTTTCTTCGGCCTTTTCAATCCTAATTTTAAATTTGCGGTCGGCATCAAAGGCCTTGTATTCTTCTCTGATGACGTAACCACTGTTTGGAATCACACCGATTCCTCTCCACTCTCTATCTGAAATCTCAAAAATGCGTTCAATGACCTTAACTGCCTCAGGATTGCCCTCGGGCTGAACCACGCGCGCGTATTGATTCTCTAATTTTGCCTCCCCCGCTTCTAATTGCTTGAGGCACATATAAATTCCCTGTAGCAGATCGATGGGTTCGAAGCCGGTCACAATAATCGGGAGCCTATGATTTTCTACCAGTGGAAAATACTGATGTATTCCCATTATCGTGCATACATGACCCGCAGCTAAAAAGCCATCAATTTTTGCTAAGGGGTCATTTACTACGGCCTCCATCGCCGGAGGTACAAGAACATGAGAAGCTAAAATTGAATAGTTGTTTAGCTTTTCTCTTTCCGCATGAACCACAGACAATGCATTGGCCGGGGCTGTCGTCTCAAATCCCACAGCAAAAAACACCACTTCCTTTTGTGGATTCTTTTTTGCAATCTGAACAGCTTCTAAGGGTGAATATAAAATCCGCACATCAGCCCCTCTTGACTTCGCCTCTAATAAACTCATTTTAGACCCCGGTACACGCAGCATATCTCCAAATGAACAAAGAATGACTTCTTCGTCCATAGCTAAATGAACTGCTTTATCGATCAAGTTCAGCGGCGTGACACACACAGGACAGCCCGGGCCATGTATCATCTGTACTTTGTCGGGCAGCAATTCCAATAAGCCATTTTTAACTAAACTGTGGGTCTGCCCGCCACATACCTCCATTAATGTCCATTCTTTCGTTACGAGCTCATCCAGCTTTTCTCGGTATTTCAATACCAATTCTGGATCTCTGAATTCGGATAAGTACTTCATGTCTAATTGCTTTTTTGTTGAGGTCAGGACAGAGTGAAGTAAAAAAATCTATTTTTGATGAGTTGAGAAATGCGCTTTTCCATTTCTTAATGCTTTTCGATTTGACTTCGCTCTACTAATTCGTCGATCTCTCCAATTTCTTCGAGATACTCAAAGGTTTTTAACGCCTCCTCTTCATCAATTTTACTAATCGCCACGCCTACATGGACGAGAACATAGTCTCCTTCCTTAGCGTGGGGAAGCATCTCCAAAGAGGCTTCCTTAATGATACCGCCAAATTGCACCTTCGCCATTTTAACGAGTCCATCAAATTTCTTTTCTATACTTTGTATTTTTCCGGGAATTGCTAAGCACATCTTGTGGTTTCTTTTTGTTTTTTGAAAATATTTTGAAGCTGAAAGTAAGCTATCTGACCTAAGGCCAGATTCTCATCATTTGGAGAGAGTTTTGAGTGAAAGTAAATTTTATGTTTTTTCGACAACCGCTCCCAAATCATATCTACTAAAAGTTGGTTTTGAAAGACCCCACCGCTAAACCCCAGCTTCTGACACCCTGTATGATGAGCTACATTAGCTATGATTTGTACTAGAGAGTTATGAAATTTAGCAGCAATATACCCCTTGTCTTGTCCTTTGTCGATATCCAGTACTACTTTTTGCGCGATACTCGAAGTGGATATTCGATAGTAACCACTGTCTGGTGGGACATAGCTGTCGCGTGGCGAAAAATCATTTCTTTTTAAATAGTTTCTTGCAGCCCGCTCCAATTGCATTGCGGCCTGTCCTTCGTAGTTTTGAATCGAATTTAATCCCAAAATTCCCGCGACTGCATCAAAGAGTCTCCCCACACTTGACGTCTTTACTGAGTCGACTTTGTGAATCATTTTGGAGTAAAGTTGCCATTCTTTTTGACTAAATAGCGGCTCCAATTTCTCTTCAGCACCTAAACAATCACCGAAGACTGCCAGGGCGGAAAGACGGGTATCTAAAGACATTTTATCTCCCATAAAATACGGGAAGTAATCAAAATAATATGCACGGTTGAAATCCCCATTCTGGTATTTGAAGAACTCGCCACCCCATAAGTTCCCATCATCTCCGTATCCGAGGCCATCCCAAATAACACCCAGAATAGGTTCGTCAGATGTAAACAATTCATGTTCAAATAATAAGGCAGAAAAGTGCGCGATATGGTGCTGAATTGTTTCCACTTTGGCTTTCGGAAACAACTTTTCATGTACATGGGAATGGTAGCCGGGATGAGCATCACTTAAAATGATTGCTGGCTTTACCTTAAGGATGGACATATATTGATTTAAACAATAGCTGTACTGCTTTTGGGCATCGTAATTGGCTTGATTCCCTAGACTTGGACTTAGGTAAATATGTTCTTTTTCAAGTATGCCAAAACTCCCCTTGTTATCTCCTCCCAGGCTTACTATGCACGGAAGCTGCGCTCTTATGGGACTTATGAGTGTTGGGGAAAATCCACGCCCCCGCCGCACTATGATTTGTTGACCACTTTTCTCTGCGTGCATGACTACACTATCATCTTGTGGAATGGATATTTTTCTGTTGTGATACAATATGCTATCAGCTAGCTTATCAAGTCTATCTTTGGCATTCTTATAATCATGAATAATAGGTGAACCTTTGACGTTGCCGCTAGTAGCAATGACCGGAAAGCCTATTTCTTGAATAAGTAGCACTAATAAAGGATCAGCGGGGATCATAATGCCAATAGTGTCAAGGCCCGGCGCTATTTCTTCGCTGGCGAGCCAAGATTTTCCGGAAGCTGTAATTGGACAAAGTACGATCGGCCGAATACTCGAGGATAAAATTTGAAGACTTTCCTTTTTTATTTTCGCATATTTCCGTGCAGTTTTCAGATTGTCAAATAAAACAGCAAAAGGCTTTTCAGGTCGTTGTTTGTGTTCTCTCAAGCGGGAAACTACCTTCTGCTTTCGTGAATCGCACAAGAGCAAAAACCCACTCGTGCTTTTGACAGCTACGATCTGGCCTGATTGAATTCGTTTGGCGACTGCTTTGATGCAAGACGGATTGGTCGATAGGTGATGAGAGGGGCTCAGTGATAATTCTATAGAACAAGTTGGGCAGGAGTTGGTCTGCGAAAAATATCTTCTGTCGTTGATGGAATCATATTCTTGCTGGCATGTCTGGCACATCGCAAAGTCAACCATCATCGTATTCGGTCTATCATAGGGAACCGAATTCAGTATGGACAAACGAGGCCCGCACTGCGTACAGGTCGTAAAAGGATATCGATAACGCCTGTTTATCGGATCCAAAAGTTCAACCTGACAGGAGGAGCAAATGGCGAAATCAGGACTCAGCATCACTGCAGGACGGCCTTCATCTGAAGAATGTATTATTGAGAAAGACGAGAATAAAGAAAGAGGAACTTCTCGCCACTCTATTTTTTGTATCATAGCTTGTCCGGGCTTTTGGAGGGAAATATTTTTGTAATATACCCGGAGTGTATCTTCACTTGCAGTGGCTATTATGTGTACACCATCTACCCCATTCCACACTTGCCCCTGTAAATCATAGGTATCCGCAAGACAAGACAAAAAAGGCCTAAAACCGACACCCTGCACCTGTCCTCGTATATGAATATGCCAGCTGACCATCTTATTCTGTAAGCGCTACAGATCTCTTCTCATGGACCTTTGAATCAATCCAATCCAACCAGCCCTCTAGTCCTTGACCCTTTAGACACGACAACGGTAGAACGTCAATATCGGGATTGACTTCTCGCGCATCCTTCTCTACCGCCTCTACACTAAAGGGCAAATAGGGTAGGAGATCCGACTTCGAAACCACCAATAAGTCGCTGGTCAGGATCATTTTTGGATACTTTTTGGGCTTGTCGTCCCCTTCCGTGGTTGAGATTAAGGTCACTCTATAATCTTCTCCTAAATCAAAAGAGGCCGGACAGACTAAATTCCCGACATTTTCTACAAAGAGTATATCTACATCCTCCAGGTCCATGCTTTCCATAGCTTGCCAAACCATTTGAGCCTCCAGGTGACATATCCCACCAGTTACGATTTGTAGCGCATGACCGCCCACTTCTCGTATTCGATCGGCATCCCGCTCGGTTTCCAGGTCGCCCACCAGAATGGCCATCTTATATTTATCCTTCAGCGCTTTGACCGTTTCTTGCATCAGCGTTGTTTTTCCACTGCCGGCAGTAGATACGATATTGACCATAAGTATCCCTTTCTCTGCTACTTTATTGCGAATACTATCCGCTACAAAATCATTTGCTTTGAGCAGGTGTAAGGTCGTATTATCACAGGCCACAGTACCTCTCGCAGCGCGACTAGATTTGGTTGTTCTTCGATCCGACATAATTTTTTTTATTTATTCAATTCCCAATATAGGCATATTGCGGTGAAAGGAAAGACAAATCACTCATTTTAGTAAAAGTTTTCTAAAAAATGGCCGAATGCTTGCGAATAGCTGGATTTTCAGGAGGCCCATCTTTTGATGACACCAACCATATGCTTTATTATTTTAGGGTAAACCATACGGGCTGAAGGGGTAGCGGGTTTTTGTCAAACACGCAATATAATAGTACTTTTCCTCTATTTGCCGACTTTAATATTAGAAAAAATTTACTAATCGCAATAATTCTTTTGTCCTTATTTCTCTTTAATCTATTATTGGGCCAACAAACGAAAAATCTTATGTCTACTCAATTCCTACTAAAATACCTGTGGGCATGTTTCTGCCTCTTCCTAATGGGCCAGATTCAAGCTCAGGGAAATGGCTCCATTCAAGGAACGGTTTTGTCTGAATTTAATGAGCCTCTGGAAGGAGTAAGTGTATTGATCAAAAACACTACAGTGGGTACTGTGACGGATCAGCAAGGAAAATTTGTTTTCGAGAAGCTCGAACCTGGGATCTATAGTTTAGAGATAACATCCATCGGGTTTGAAAAAATTACTGCCCCTGCCAATGTTGAGGCTGGGCAAAATCTAAGGTTGGCATTTACAATGCGCACATCGATGGTTCTACTAAGTGAGATATCTATTCGGGGAGAAGCTCTAGACCCCAAAAATCAGTCCATCACCGTGAATGAGATCAATCGCGCCCAACTTCAGACACTTAACATCGATTTACCCATTCGCATGATTGAACAAGTCCCCGGAGTTGAATTGAACGCCTATTATCAAGGCGGCGTAGCCGATCAGTTTTCGATTAGAGGCTTCGGTGGCGGCGGCCATGAAGGACAGGCCGGGGCTCAAATTGACGGTGTGTCGCTCAATGAAGCAGAGGGACATTCAGATGGATACGCAGATTTGAATATCCTTATACCCCTAAATCTGGAGAAAGTAAAAGTCTACAAAGGCCCCTCTTCCGTACTCTTCGGTAGATTTGCCGAGGGGGGAACTTTGGCTATGGAAACGAGAAAGGGCGGAGATTACCAGGATATAAGTATTAGCGGAGGCGCTTTTAATACATTGAACGCCCAGTTTGCTACCGGAAAAAGTACTTTACTCGGTGAAAACAAGCGCAAGCTCGAAACGAACCTGGCCTTTCAGTTTTTTCAATCCGATGGGTATGCCGAAAACTCAGATAATATCCGGGGCAATTTGACGGGAAGAGTTGCTTATCAACTCACTGAAAAAACCGATGTAGCCCTTTCCTTGCGCGGTCATCGTAGCGAGTGGGATGCGGCTGGCTATATCTCCGAAGACCGTGTAAATGATAAGTTACTGCGTAAAAGACAGGGGGTGAATGCTGAAAATGATGGAGGATCTAAGCAGTTTTACTCCCAAAAATTAGATCTCAACCACACTTTTAATGATAACCTCCGATTGCTTGTTTTTGGCTACGCCGTTCAGCAGGAATTTACACGTTTCGCTAAATTTGGCCTTACTCCCGGTGGACAGACAGAGCGATTCAATACCCGAAATGTCTATGCCACTGGCGCCACCTTAAATGGCCGAAGTAAATTGGGATCAGTTAAAATGGATTGGATCGCGGGCACTGAATTTTATACCGAAGCCACCGATCGAAAAAGGTGGAACACGACGGAGCGTGTAAGGGATGAAGAAATTCTTGACA
>DATFJT010000013.1:0-2754 GCA_035269065.1 Saprospiraceae bacterium
TCATCCGGAATGGTGGTGGGGGCCGCTTTTCTTTTTTATATATCTTCTTACTGTGATTGCTTTGGAGAGAAATACGTTAAGGGGAATGCTAAGATTGGCTGGAAGTAGAGCAGATATCAAGTAGTTTTTTGGGCTACATACCTTCGATAGGAATTCATCTGTATTTGTTGGGGTGAAACCTCTTCTTGATGAATGGTAATTTTCAAATGGCTCTTTAGGAAGAATTGCTTTGAAGGTAATGTATACAATTTGCCTATGATGACATGGTGTATTTATGTGAGTGGTAGCTGTCACAGAAATGGAATGACATCATTTAGGAGTACCTGCATCAATTAAAAAAAAACAAGGAATGACCAATGACCTATGGCAGAATAGGCAACTCTGATCAACCATTCATCGTAATATTCACAGTACTGCTTTTTAATCAATGTCTATGAAAGCGCCATTTTCGCTGTTGTTTTGTTCATTCTTATTTATTTCTTGCTGGGAAGCGCAGGATGATTTTCCAGAGCCATTTCCCAATGAAATGGGAGTGAGACCTGTGTATTTCGAAGGGGAAATAGATACTTCATTCATCAATCTGTTGCCACCGCGAGAATTTCAAGAATTGGGCAATTTTGTATTACAAGATGATTGGATGTTTATTATAGAATTATTTGAGGGAATTCATGTAATTGATAATTCGGATCCTGCCAATCCTGAAACAGTAGCATTTATTGAGGTTCCGTCTGCGAGGCAGATAACAGCAGATGGGAATGCTTTATTTGTCAATTTTTTTGATGACCTGGTAGTCCTTGACATAAGCAATATTGAAAACCTAAGGATTTTGGATGTTGTAGAGTCATTTTATAATACGGCAGATTTCAATTATTCGCCACCGGATTATGAGGGGTTTTTCGAATGTGTTGATGAAAAAAGAGGTGAGGTGCTCGGTTGGGAACAGGCACAACTTGAAGACCCTCAGTGTTGGAAATAAAAAATACAAATTCTTATTTATGAAATTAGCAACACGTCTTTTAATTGTACTTGTTTCGCTTTTGAGCATCACTTGTGCTGAAGATTTGGACTCAGAGAACTTTGGTCCGGGAAACACCTCCAATGACGGCATCAATGGGTCTTACAGCCAGATCATTGTCTACGGAGATTGGATGTACGGACTTCAGGAAAACCTTCTTACCACCTTGGACATAACAGATAAGTCAAATATTCAGATCATTCATCAACAAGAACTGGCCTTTGACATAGAGTCCATTTTTCGTTATGACAATTTGCTTTTTATTGGGTCTTCTTCCAGTATGTATATATATGAGATCGATTCCGCAGGTATTCCAAAAAGACAAAGTGTTGCGGACTATTTTACTGAAGATGACGAAGGAGCAATAATATGTTGGCAGGATCCCATTGTGGCAGATGATCAATTTGCGTATGCTACGCTAAGTACTTCGCGTGTTATAGAAAGATGTGGCAGGAGTACATTAGAGCAAGTAAACGAATTGCGAATTTTTAACATCACGGACATTAGCAATCCATTACAAGTAGCTGCTTTACCTATGTTCAACCCAAAGGGACTGGCAAAGAGTAATGATTTTATCTATGTCTGCGATGATACCGCAGGACTTAAGGTAGTCGACGTTTCTACACCTGAAAGTCCCGAGCTAGTATCCGAGGTGTCGGGATTCACCGCTTACGATGCTGTAGTGTACAGGGGGCTATTGCTTGTGGTTGGAGGGGATTCATTTATTCAATTTGATATTTCCAACCCCTTTCAGGTTGAAGAACTGTCCAGGATAAATTTCTAATGAAGTACTTTCTGTTTTTTTTATCGCTACTTGCAGTCAACTATGATTTAGATGGAAAAGTGGTGAAGGGTTCAATACCCAACCACCATTTTCAGGACTCATTGAAGCGTATTCATTTACAAGAATTTTCCGGGTTTAGATTTGGTGTCACGCCTTCTGCTTTGATCAATCGTTTTCCTGGCATTCAAGTAAATGCTTCCTATACCTGGCGTCACTTTGGTATTGATCAAGAGATAGCTTACTTGTTTCCAGGAAACTTAGATGATGTAAGCCATGGCGGTTACCGCCTGCGGACTGTCTTAAAATACTACTTTCCTTTACGCCCATACAAAGATCTTACTTATATAGGTATAGCTCATCATCGTCGCGTAATTCATTATAAAGAAGAAACGGTAGTCTCTAGAAGAGACGGAGAGTATTTTCAAAGAATGAATGTTAAAAAGAGATATATCCTGGAAGGTATTCCTGTGATGTTTGGAGCAATTTTGAAGCAAAGCGACAATCTATTTTTTGACATAGCTGTAGGGATAGGGAGAATAAGAGACAGGCCCCTGGAATTCCCGGATCTGCCTCAGGATGCAACGGTGGTCGGTAGGAATGCCTATCCGGATTTTTTAGAAGAATCAATGGTTTTATATATTGTTCATTTCAAGCTACAGTATATGTTTTGATGCCGAAGGTGTAAAACCGGGATCTTTGGTGAATCTACTTACGCATGCCATGCAAAGAAAGCCTGATCAATTTGATATGACCTATGATTTTTTCTGATTCCTCTTGTGGTTTTCACTCATGTCACCGTAAAACATAAAAATGGCAAGATTAGTATTTCTTTTGATTGCGTGCCAATGTTGCTTTTTCAGCCCCTCCTCATTGGTACTTGCTCAAAAAGTTTCAGGAAAAATTTCAGATGGTTCTACGAAGCTTGATGTTCCTTTTGCCAATGTGGTTGTGCTTG
>DATFJT010000014.1:0-16906 GCA_035269065.1 Saprospiraceae bacterium
AATTAAGTTGGTAATGCGACGAACATTCTCCTCGTCACCGAACAACCCAACGACAATCACACAATCTGCATTATCTCCTGCGGGCACAAGTTTCTCGTCCGAGGTGACCGGCTCATTGGCTTTGGACTCATCATCCATGGATTTAACTGAACTATCAGAGGCTCGCTCTGCTTCCTTATCCATGATATTCTCCTTTTTTTCCTGATTGAGTAACTTATGCACAAACCCAGACACATTATCATTTAAGAGATACAGACCGCTGAAAAGCACAACTAAAAAGCTAAGGACGAGTAACAGAACCAAAATCCAGGGGAAGACGGATTTTTTTCTTCCTCCTGCGTTTTCCTTCGTTCTTTCTTCAGAGGATGATTCCTCCTCCTGTCCTTTTTCTTGGCTTGCACTTGCTTTTTTATCTCCCTGATCTTTCACTGTGCCTCGTTGCCCATCAGCTATAGTTGAGGAAGAAGTAGCAGTTTTCTTTTGATGACTGTCATGAAGAGATGTTTGCTGGACGGCAGATATGGAGCTTTCCGCTGCAGATATCTTCAATGACAGCTCGGGTAAACCATAAGAAATGGGATCTTCGGTACCCTCATAATGTCTGAGTACAATACTGTCTCCTTCCCTTTGCAGTTTTCCTACACCCTGAATAACGATTTTTTTGTGCTTTTCCAACAAGTTTAACACCTGTTCCTTGAAGCGTTTCACTACCTGTCGCGATTGTTCCTCCGAAAGATTGTATTTCTTCTCAATGAACTTTTCCAGGATACCGTCTGATTCTTTGATGCGGTTGTCGAAACTGTAATGGAGGGATGGAGGGGCAATAATCTCATCAGCCTCTTTGATTTTAGCACTGTTATAACTGGCTGTAATCATGCCAAGGCCCTGGATGATCACCAGTTGATTCTCATACAAGAGATCGCGTATATCTTCTGTAATGCTGATGGCCATTGCTCTACTTTTGCTGCAAAGCTAAGAAAAAAACTAACGGAAATGACCTCTTTAATCGGCTTCTGGTGCGAGTTTGACCTTCAACCCATCCAATTTTTCAGTAATGCGTATTTGACAGCCCAATCGACTGTTATCTTGAACAAAAAAGGCCTGGTCGAGCATGTCTTCTTCATCCTCGGACATTTCACTTAGCTCGTGATTACTGAGCACGTAAACGTGACAGGTAGAACAAAGCGCCATCCCACCACAGGTTGCCTTCACCGGTAAATCGTAGGATTTACAAATTTCCATCAGATTGAAATTCATATCAGTGGGGGCATCCAATACATGCTCTTTATCGTCCCGGTCTATGACTGTTAATTTGATGTCACTCATTCCTCAAATCCTTTGACACCACTCACCGTAGTGTATTTAAATGAGAGCTTTTTATCCGGATAGATGATTTTGTATGCCGACTGACACATCAAGGTGGCTTCATGAAAACCACAAAGAATCAATTTCAATTTGCCCGGATAGGTATTGATGTCACCGACAGCAAAAACACCGGGTATATTGGTTTGGTAATCGAAGGTATCTACCACAATGGCATTTTTCTCAATTTCCAGTCCCCAATTGGCCATGGGGCCCAATTTTGGTGTCAAACCAAAGAGAGGTATAAAGTGATCCACCTCCTTAGTGATGTCTCCTTTTTCTTTATGGCGAATAATTACCGAATCCAGATGGCCATTACCTTTAAGGCCGACTACCTGAGCGCTGGTGAGCAATTCGACTCGGCCCTCATCTGACAACTGCTTGACTTTTTCAACACTGTCCAGTGCACCTCTGAATTTCTCTCTTCTATGCACAAGGGTTACCTCTTCAGCTACATCAGCCAGGTATATGGCCCAGTCCAGGGCACTGTCTCCCCCACCCCCTAGTATGATTTTCTTATCACGAAATTTTTCAGGATCCCGAACCATGTATTCCACTCCGTTGCTTTCGAAGTGATCAATGTTATCTATAGGCGGTTTTCTAGGTTCAAAGCTGCCCAGGCCGCCTGCTATCGCTACCACAGGAGCCATGTGCTTTGTTCCCTTACTGGTGGTGACAACGAATTGACCATCTTCTGTTTTTTCAAGAGTATCTGCTCTTTCACCAAGTGTAAATCCCGGTGAAAAAGGCTTGATCTGCTCCATGAGATTATCAACCAGTTCGCCCGCCAATACAGAGGGGTATCCGGGAATGTCGTAGATGGGTTTTTTGGGATATATTTCAGACAACTGACCTCCCGGTTGCGGAAGGGCATCAATGAGGTGGCATTTCAGCTTGAGCAATCCTGCTTCAAAAACAGCAAACAAGCCAGTCGGACCAGCTCCAATAATTAAAATATCCGTCTTGATCATTCCGAGCTATTCAATTTGACGTGATCTAACTACTTATTTTTAAATTCCGGTTTTCTTTTTTCGAGAAAGGCACTTGTACCCTCCTTAAAGTCCTCCGTTCCAAAACACCAACCAAAACGGTCTATCTCAAGTTCATAACCATCCTCTGTTTTTGACTGAAAAGCTCTCAAACAACGCAAAGTTTCCTCAATGGCAAGTGGAGCTTTAGTCGCTACTTTCCCAATAATTTCTTTCGCCTTAATAACTGATTGACCTTTCTCCACAACATGATTGACAAGCCCTAGCGCAAGAGACTCTTCAGCATTGATCATGTCCCCAGTAAGCAGTAGCTCCGTCGCCTTGGCTATTCCAATAAGCTGTGGAAGGCGCTGTGTGCCGGCATATCCCGGAATGAGCCCCAAATTGACTTCGGGTTGTCCAAACCTGGCATTTTCTTCAGCGACTCTCATGTGGCAAGCCATGGCCAATTCGCAACCCCCGCCAAGGGCAAAGCCATTGACTGCGGCAATGACAGGCCTGTGAAAATCTTCGATGGCATTATAGGTTTCATGACCTTCGCGCGACAATTTACTGGCCTCTTCAGGAGAAAAATCCATAAAGCCCTTGATATCAGCACCGGCAACAAATGCCTTTTCACCCGCTCCAGTGATAATGGCACCGTGTATTTCTCTTTTCGTTAAATCTTCTTTGAATACTTTTTGTATTTCAAGCATCAACTCCCTATTGATGGCATTGAGCGCCTTGGGTCTATTGATCGTGACCAGTGCCACCCCCTCTTCTACCTCAACAATCAGGTATTTATAATCCATTCTAAAACAGTCTTTTTATTCTCTCCAGAAGCAGGGCATTCCAGCTCCGGGATATTTTAAATACAAAGGCCAAAGATATAAATAATAGTGTGATCCATAGGCCCGTCAGGGCACCTCTTAACCATGGATTGACCATATCCGGAAAGAATTCCATGGACATAACCACAAGGGCGTTGAGTACCACTAAGCGCACTGTGCTCCATGAAAATGGCTGCAATCGATACCTGAAAAAAATGAATGCCATTTTTGCAGCATTAAAAAAGGCCAGGGAAAGAGCTGTGGCCATGGCAATACCAATAAAACCGTACCAGTCTGCAAATAAAAGATTCAGCACTACATTGCTGACGCCCAAAATAAAAAGCAGATAAAAATTAAATCTATAGTATTTGGAGAAGGAAATGATCTGATCATTGACGCCAGAACCCAAATCCACCAGTCTGGCTAGAGCAATTACAATAAAGACCTGCTTCAAATAGACCAATTCCTCTCCTCTCGGCATTACTTCCAGGAGGGCGTCAATGTTATAATAAATCAGAAGAAAAATAAAAGTGCCTACCAGCAGAGAGTGAATGGAGCTGTCGTGATACATTTTCTCAATATCACGCAAGTCCTCTTTTTTCCAGGCATTGGCAATCATTGGGGACATCAGTGCTGCTATTGACCGAAACGGCACCAATAAAACCCCGGCCATAAAGGCAGCGATTCGGTATTCCCCGTTCATCCCGACAGTAAATAGAAGTGGCACCATAAAACTGTCAATCCGCAAGGTCATTTGTTTTCCAAAGACTGTAAGCAGGGAAAAGAGACCAAAAGAAAAAAAGTCCCGCGGGTTGATTTTATCGAAAGCTTTTATCGGGTTGGCCCAGTGAAGTCGGTTTCTGCGGTAAGAAAAAAAGAGAAACCATACTGCAGTCAAAAAATAAAAGAGTATAAGTAAATAGACAGAGGCTTTCACATCCAACCAACCCAGGCTATATATAAGAATTATAAAAGGGGCAAAGAACTTATTGGCAACAGCAAAAAAGGAAGGCAGGGCTACATCCTTGAAAATACTGCTGTAGGCGAACAGATAATTAATAATGGCATAAGCAATGGCAATAGGGAAAATATAAAAGAAAAAATTTTCCGCCTGTTCGCCTTGAGCGTATTCAGGCAATTGGGGAATGATGACGCCTTTGAAAAGAAACAAAATGGGAATCATCAAAAGGACGCCTACTGCTATGATAACCAGCCCTAGGGAAAAAACAGATCGCTGGCCATTTTCATTTTGAGCGTAGTATGGAAAATATCGTTGAATGCTAATTGGTGTGCTCAGTAAAATGAAAGGGGAAAATAAGACGGCCGTATCCATTAAAAAACCTATGAGACCGTATAATTCTCTTTCCTGGGCGTAAATAGTCACAGTAGCCAATGCTGCCACTGCAGTAGCCAGGAAATTGACAATCGTATAACGTGCCGCTTGTTTTCTAACCTGTCCCATGAATTCTTGAGGTATTTATAGGACTACAACTCTTCGTATTATATTGCATTCAGTTACCATTATTTTAACTCGGGAGAATTCCTTAGTCATTTGCGCCAATGAAGGTACTGCATATTGCGAAAAATATACCCACCCCCAAAAAACGGGAAAACGATGTCATTCTTAAACTAATACAACGCATGCCATTTGCGAAGCACCGCATCTTGTATCCTTCTGAATGGGTGCCTTTGCCTTTGTTGTTTTTGAAAAAATATCGATCAGAAAGCGGTTTAAAGCCCTGGAGCAGTAAAGGGTTCAATATTGAGCCATTCAAATATTGGCGTATACCCTTAAAAAATGCCGCCTTTCAATGGTCCAGGCTTCCTGTAAAATACATGAAAGAAAAAGCAGACCTGGTACATGCCCATTTCTTATTTCCTGATGGACTTTTGGCGCTGCAATTATGGGAAGCCTCTCGTACACCATATATTATTACCTTAAGAAGTTCCGGCTTGCAGCTGATGAAACACTGCAGACCGAGCTCTTCAACTTATCAACTGGGGCTGGAAGCATTGAAAAACGCAGCCGCAGTCACAGTTCTCAATCATGCAGGAAAAATTTTCCTTGAAGAAGTCGGTATTGAGTCCATCCATCTGATACCTCACGGACTTGCCAATAGTGATTACATATCGACGTCCTCTATAGAAGAAAAAAAGCATCGTCCAGGAATATGCATCAGCACTATTGGAAATCAGCTGGTCACGAAGAATATAGACTGGGTCGTCGACTATGTAAGAAAATCACCCATAGCTTTAGACCTGGATGTCATCGGTCCGGTAGATATAGGGCACAAGGATTTAGATGTCCGTCATTTCGGAACCAAAATCCAATTCCACGGCAGAATATCTCGTGATAAAGTACTGGAGCTATTGAGAAAATCGGATATTTTTGCCCTGCCAAGTTCCAGGGAAAGTTTTGGACTGTCTTATCTTGAGGCCGCCGCCAATTACAACGCCATCATTGGATTTAAAGGGCAGGGGCCCATTGGGATATTTGACCAGGAAGAAATGATGTTTCCTGCTGACCGGTCTATGTTTAAACAATGCTTGGAAAAGGTAATAAATGACGAGAAACTTAGAATGGCCATGGCACAAAAAGCATATTCAAAAGCGCAAAAATTGACCTGGAATAAGATCACTGAAATGTATGAAAATCTCTATAAAGAAGCCTTATTATGAGTACTATTGAGAATGTCAATCAAAGGAAATACAAAGAAACACATGGCAAGCGGCATCGAAAAACGATAGCCCTAGTCGAACAATTCGTGACTAAGGATCAAAAGATGTTGGATCTTGGTATTGACAACCCACTTAGCCGCGACCTGAGATCCTTGGGTTTTGATGTAATGAATACCGGGGGGGAAGACCTTGATATCGATCAGACCGCCGTTGAATCGCATGAATACCAAGTCCTTACAGCCTTTGAAATATTGGAGCACATGGCTAATCCATTCGATGTCCTCAGAAAATCAGGAGCTGACCTGTTTATAGGGACTGTGCCTTTAAATATGTGGTTTGCCAAGACTTACTGGAACGATAAAGATCCATGGGATTGCCATTTCCATGAATTCACTCCCAGAGAATTCGATTGGCTGCTTGAAAAAGCCGGCTGGAAAATAGTTCACCGAGAAAAATGGATCAACCCACCACGATCAATCGGGTTCCGTGCCATTCTAAGATTCATCACTCCAAGACATTATGCCATTGTCGCAAAAAGAAACTAAGCACATAGTCCTCATCAGCTACTACTGGCCGCCAAGTGGTGGTGTAGGGGTCAGAAGATGGTTGTACTTGAGCAAGCATCTGGCAGACATGGGATATCAAATCACAGTATTTCATCCAAAAAATGCCGACTATACTCAAAAGGACGAAGCCTTAATTGAAGATATTCACCCTGGTATTCAGACTATTGCTATACCCATCTTTGAAATTAGAAAGCTGCTTGATTTTTTGCCAATAAGTAATAAGAAGTCAAAAGAAAGTATTCTCAGCAATACCTCAGAACACCAAAGCCGGTTGACGAGGTTATTGCTATACGTACGATCCAATTTTTATATCCCGGATGCCCGTGTAGGCTGGTTGAGACCTCTTAATCGCGCACTAAAAAATTATTTGAAAGAAAATCACTGCGATGTTTTGATTACAACAGGTCCTCCGCATTCGGTTCATCTTGCCGGCCTGAAGATGAAGCAGTTGTTTCCGGATTTGATATGGATGGCTGATTTCCGGGACCCCTGGACCAGAATTGAATACTTTGAGCATCTTCTACTTCAACCAAAAGCCAGAAAAAGACACCTAAAACTGGAGCGAGAGGTGGTGAAAGGATGCGACATATTAATCACTGTGTCCCCAAGCTGGAGAAAAGATTTTGAAGAAATGGGTGCCAAAAATGTGCGTGTCATTACCAATGCCTACGACTTTCGTCCGGCCGAATATACTTCACTAGCGGAAAGAAAAGAAGAACTGTTTATTATCAGTCATGCGGGCACAGTAAATGAAGATCGTTTGCCTCTGGGACTATTAAGCGCGGTGCAACAACTGGTGCAAGTGCAAGCGGCCATCAGGGATAAAATCCGATTGGAATTCATTGGCAATTCGAGTCATAAAATATTGGAAACAGCTCGCAAAATGGGCATAGAAGACCTGGTGACCTTAGAGGGTTTCCTTCCTCACAAACAATTAATGGAACGGCTTAAAAGATCTAGGCTATTATTGGTACTCATTAACAAATCGGAATTGAATCAGAAAGGAAGAATTCCAGCCAAGCTATTTGAATATATAGGCTTGCGAAAAAAAATCATGCTTCTAAGCCCGGGACCAAATGATGCTGCTGATTTGATTGAGCAACATGATCTTGGCGATGCATTCAACTATAAAGATGTAAAAGCTCAAAAGGAATTTCTCAAAAAAACTATAAGTCTGTCTCACACATATCAACCGGATTCAAACACCATAAATTCTTTCCACCGGTCGGCAAGAGCGAAGGAGGTTGATCAAATTATAGGGCAGCTATTGGCTGGGAAGGACTAAATGCTTAATGAAATTCGTAATTTCTCTAAGTCTATTTCTCTCCGATGAGGCATTGTATTTCTTATCCCAGCAAGCAATAGCTTTCTCATAATCCCCTTCAGCGCCGATAGCATCCCAGAAATTCCTAAAATCTGACTCAATGTTTTCAAGCCATACGGTCATTTTATGGGGCTTGTCCTTGAGAAACGCTTCTATGTTACTATTTACTGTTTTAACATAGTGTAAAGAGACTTTGGTTATTTCTTCCTCTGTCGGCTTTTTGTGGTTCATGAGAATAGCATGATAAAAGGCCTGAATGATGCTGACGCGATTCCACTTCCACCTCCTCATAAAACTCTTTGCTGTTTTTTGTTCATTTCTTCTGAGATGGACATAAAAAGGCTCTTTCCCATACTTCTTGTCCAGATCCCCGAAGAACCAAATAAGCCGATTGTCTGCTTCTATATGACAAGCTGGAAAATCCAATCTTGCAGAACCGCATCTACTGCTTCTGGACTCGTGAGCTGAAGAATAATTTTCCACATGCTTACAAGCCTCTATGAAGGTAGAAGAGCCCGTTCGTCCTGTGCAAAGAACAAATACATTCATAAAGGGGCTTTTTCTCTATAGAGTTTAGGAAAACACATCCATCAACCGATTTCTCGGTAGACCACATATCCTCCGAAAAGCAAAATCAATCCACTGCAAATGTAGGCGATGGTATTTCCCAAATGATAACTGCGTGGATTAAATTCAAAAACGATTTCATGCTGGCCCTGGGGCACATTCATCCCCCGCAGTAGATAATTGACGCGAAAGAAATCGACGGGCTTACCATCAATAGTTGCCTCCCAACCCTTATTCGGACCATACCAGACCTCAGAGAAAACCGCCAAAGCCTGCTGCCCTGCTACATTTACATCATAAACCAATCGATCGGGGCGATAATCACGCAATGAAATATCACCTAAGTTGCTGTAGTTATCGCGTATCTGGTTTGAGAACTCCTGGTGAACGACGGCTGTGGTGCCGGGATCAAAATTGCTTAGTGCATCAATTTCTTGATTTGCGGTATTAACCAAATTGACCTGTCCGACCAGCCAGGCATTGCCCAGGGCCTCTGCATTGACCTGCATTCGCGTCTGATTGTCTCTGTTGAATATAAAGTACTTGCCATTGAGCATATTGACAACATCCATATTGAGATTACTGCTCAAGTAACGGTCAATCACATCCTGGATGCGCTGTAATTTGGCCGCGTGGTAGCCACCTATGGTGTTGTGAAAATAACTCGTCTGAGATGAGTTAAAGGTATTGATGGAGTTGTCAAATACCCGGTAATACCCTCTGCCCTTAGGTTCGAAATCTAAGATTTGCTGATCCACTTTACGGGGTTCAAAATTGGCTTCGTATTGGCGCTTTGATACAAAATCATCCGTGTTGAGATACCGCTTACCAACCGGCATGATATCCAAAATCGCGAGTAAACCCAAGCCCGCATATAAATAGCCCTTATTGAATTGATTTCTCATATAATACCACAGTAAGCCTGCGGTAAGTGCAACAAAAACAAAGGATCTAAAAGCATCTGTGCGCATCATGGACTTTCGATCGGCTCGGATCAAATCCAGGTCAAGTCCCATTTGCGCATAGCGCTGATCACCGTCTGATGAGAAATCAAACATCGACGGGCCCAACAAGGCAAAAAAGGCAGCAATAGCAGCTAAAACACCCGCACCTAAGAGCAGTTTCTTTTGGTCTTCCTTGCTGTATTTTTTCTTATTCAACCACTTCTGCAATCCATACATTCCAAAAAAAGGCACCACAATGGCCAATATTGACATCGCACTATTCGGCGAACGGAATTTACTGTAAAGTGGAAAGTACTCGTACAAAAAACGGTTGAGCACCTCAAAATTCTTACCCATGGAGATAAGGGTAATGAGCAAAAAAGATCCCAGGGCCCACCACTTCAAATCAGATTTTAGGAAAATTAGTGACATGACAAACAAAAACATGGCCACCGCCCCGTAATATGCGGGACCACTGGTAAAAGGCAATGCTCCCCAGTAGTAGGGAAATTGTTTCATTCCGCTTTGACGAGCGATCCGATACATTTCATAAGAGTCCTTCACCGGTTCCGCTGAGCTACCTCCCACTACAGATGGTATAAAATTCGCCATTACATCTAACCAGCCATTGCTCCAATTCATCGCGTAGTTCCATTCCAGGCCTTCTGTTTCAGAACTGGATTTGGCCTCGCCTTGCTTTTCCAATATAGGCTCTCCTCGCATGGTTTCCTGGGAATACTCCCAGGTGGTCCAGAGTTTGGAAGCATTGCTGCCTATTGCAAGTAACAGCGCTACTACCGCAATCCCTGCAATTTTACCAAGAGTAGCCATTTCTCCGGCTCTTATCTTTTGTACCCCTTTTATAAGAATGTACAGCCCGATAACAAATGCCCAATAATAGGTCATCTGCACATGGTTGGTCAGCAGGTTTAATGCCAGTCCCAGGGCGAAGATCAATCCACCTACCATAAATCGTTCTCTGAAAAGCAAAATCACACCGGCAAGTACAAGGGCGCCAGTGGCAATCGCATTTAGCTTGGTCATGTGTCCGGCCTCGTATAGTACAAGGTTGTTCACACAAAACCCTGCCAGAATCGCCCCAATCATGGACAGCCAGACATTGACCCTTAGCGTCACCAACAAAACAAAACAGCAAAGGGACATCATAAAAAACTTTCCAATCGGGCGACCGATAAACAAGCGCATGGCATCAAAAACGTATTGTACAAGATTACCTGGCTGACTAACCTGTATTTGGTAAGCGGGCATGCCCCCAAACATGGCATTGGTCCATAGTATTTCGCCTCCTTTCTCCTCTTCGTATTCACGTAGTTCCTGGGACATTCCGTAATAAGATATAATGTCACCCTGGGGAATTTTTTTTCCTTCCAGTTGCGGATAAAAATGAAGTATGCCTACCACCAGGAAAGTCAGCAATGCGACGAGGTATGGCCATAATTGCCTGAATGAAATGTTCATTATTGATGATTTAATTGGCTGCTTAGCAGATCGTGCGTCCCAAAAAGGTAAAATGAGCCAGGGACCATCAACAAATATAGTATTTATCCACCGTGCTCAGAAAGAAATGCTCTGCTATTGTGGCTGATAGTAGAAGGCCTGTATGTCAGAAGATCCAGCATGTTCAATTCTTAAATAGTATACACCCGCTGCGGCACGTCCCAGTTTGAGATTGGCTAGCCAGGGGTCTGAGGGCGCAATATCTCTGTTTGAGGCATGCATTTGCTGTCCGAGAGGATTATAAACGCTAAAATTCACGTTGCCGGGAGAAGGCAGATCAAATTCCACTGATATGGAACGCTCCTGGTTCTGAAATATACTTTCAATACTCAAATCACCTGTCGAGAACTGGCAATAATTGAAAAGGGATTGCTGCACCCCCTCCGGATCAAACTTCCCCTCTGTTACCGTCCGTCCCATTTGGCTTTGAACAGGGAGCGCTTTGGTAAGAATCCAATCCTTCATTAACATGACTGCACTCAGAGGTTGTTCTTTTGATAGCTTAATAAAACGCTCGCAGGCCTGTCCATAAAGTAAGCCAACCAGACCGGTGAGATGCGGCGTGCTGAAGGAGGTACCCGAATCAATGCCCATGGTGTCATTTCCCGATCTGAAATTCTCATCCAAAACAGGCAGAAAGGTACCGTAGGTGACCAGGTCCACATTTTCCTGACTGAATCCACTGTTTTCTACCTCATCCAAACGATTCAAATTACCCACTGTAATCAATCCCTCCTGGGGACAGGTTCCCGGCACGTCACCCTCTTCATCAATATTTACATCCTGGTTGCGGACTGCTCCAAAACTAATGATGCCAACGGAAGCCATCCGATCAAACTGTTCACACCAGGAAGGAACCTGATCTGCAAATAAATCATCATTTCCAAAAGAGGAATTGGCAGCTACAATATATGCCCCTTCACGGCCATTGGTTTCATTATAGCGCTTTCGCAACTGATAAATGTATTCGTAAGCGACCATAATACTGGCCGAATTTCTGGACCGATCCACCTGGACGATTTTAATATTCCAGGACATTCCTGTAGTATATTCACCATTATTGGCTCTTGCCCCAAGAACACCCGTCACCTTGAGACCGTGAGTTGAGTTTCCTGACCTCAAACGCTCTCCATCTCTTGTGGTTGCATCAATACCATTGACATCATCCACGTACCCATTGCCATCATTATCAAGCCCATCTTCAGGAATTTCTCCATCGTTGACCCAAAGGTTTTCATTGATATCCTCATGATCCAGCATATTGTCATCGAATTCTACCACCGCTATGACGATGGTATCTCCTTCTGCCGTAACAGGGTTGGTGCCGGCACACCACACATCTGACATATTAAGCAGATCTAATGAGTATTGGTCGAAGAAGAATTCATCATTGGGTACACGACATCTACTATGTGCCATTTGGTTTCTCTCAGCTATTAGAATTCTTGAATCCCTGCTAAATGCATGCAGGAGCCCAGGCACTGAGGATTGTCCTGACAGTGTGACCAGGTGATAATTCAGGTCAGGAATAATGGCATACTCGTATGTGAGATCGAATCCCTGATTCTTGTAGTGGGCTATCAGCTCATCCGGAGATTCATTTTCCTCCAGTTGAACAATGATTTGCCTGGAAACGAGTGCTTTCTCCGCAGATAAATCTGTTTTCTGGGCATAACTCACAAAAGCCAGAGAAAGTGAAAAAACAAATGACAGGTAGCGCTTCATATCAGGTTTTATCAATTGTTAAAGCTTGAAATCAGAAGATTAACGCAAAATATCTCGTCTCAATTCTTCAAAATAGTCAAAACTTTTTAGCAATCTACTGCCGTACCATGAAAAAAGCTCACCATCCACCAATAAAACGCGGCTAGCCGGGAATTCTTTTTCGAGTTCTTCACAATGATTTTTTTTGAAGGGGAAGGGTTCTGATGACAATAAGATATACGCGGGCTCCAGGGCTTTCATTTGCTCCAGTTCCATTGTGGGATACCTCAACTGATCTTTAAGCATATTGTGAAACCCGGCCTTTTCCATCATATGATGAATGAAGGTATCGCCTCCAGCAGCCATCCAGGGATTCTTCCAGATGAGGTAGATGGCTTTGACATCATTACTCGGACTTGGATAGCTCTTTTTCTTTTTGAGAATATCAGAAACAATTGCTTTTCCTTTCTCACGCCGATCGCAACAATGAGCTATTGATTCCAATTCCTCAAGAGCCTCTTCAAAGTTGCGAATAACAGACACATATACTGGAAACTCTTCCGCCATCTCCATAACCTGATTTTTCTCATTCTCCTCCTTATTGGCAATGATCAAATCTGGCTTGAGTGCTCGAATGGTATCCATTCTCAGATTTTTGGTGCCTCCAACAATGGTTTTATCTTTTTTCCAGCCCTTTGGATGCACACAAAACTTGGTTAATCCAACCACGCGCTTGTCCAGACCTAAGCTGTATAGGTATTCCGTTAACGAAGGCACAAGGGAAACAATTCTCTTTGGCGCTACCCTTAAAAGGTTTTTATAATTGGAACGATCGTATAGCAATTACTCAATTATTGATTTTTGGTGAAATTGACTATTTTGCAATTCTATTATTCCAAAATACAAAAACTGATGGGACTATGATGAATGAAAAGTTGAGTCAGATCATGACGACTGACCTTATAACGGTAAATCCCGATGATAACCTAAGCCACGTAAGAGATATTTTCAAGAATCACCGCATTCATCATTTACCTGTTTTAGAGGGAGATAAACTGGTTGGTTTGATTACTACATCTGACTTGTGGAAACTCAATCGCATCCACGAAGAATATTCTGAAATTTCCGTGAAAGATGTTATGACCGTTAGATTGGCATACCTCCAAGCTGATGACAAGATTGGATCTGCCTCAGAGTTATTTTTAGAGAATCTTTTTCACGCGGTGCCTGTAGTGGATGAAGACATGAATTTAAAAGGTATTGTTACCTCTTTTGACGTCATCAAGTACGGGTACAATAAAGAGTATCCGGATCATCCCTGGACTTCTTGATTTTAAAAAGCTTTTGGGGTTTTATCCTGAGCAATCAATCAAATCAGTTGGCGGATAGCTTTTCTGTAGGTATGTGATAGTCGAATTTTTCTTCGACAATTTTACCGTCTTGCCATTTCTGCACTGCTACTTCTTTCATCTTTACTCGTCTTCCTTCTTTATTGGTCAGATCTATCCATGTTTCTGCGGTAGTAACTGCATTTTCTTCATCGGCTGTGCTGGAACTCTATCCAGCATCATGTACTTATTCAATGATTTTTTCCCGGATCTGAAGCGCTTCACCCTGTGCTTCCCAGCTGTGCCTGAGTTTACCCATTGGCATTTCTTAAACTTTGACCTCGGGATGATAAAATTCGTCTGATGCGGCGATAGATCCACCTCTGCCCACCATGGCTTGTAATTTTCTTGCTTTACTTAAACAGCTCCTCATCTGTCTTTTCATCCATTTTAAGGATGGAAAACATTCAGAAATTCTAGCCGAGATGTACAGGAAATTCCAGGATTTACGGAAGAAGTAAAGCGAGACTTCAAATGAGAAGCTATCTTACATTCATATTGAAAAAACTTAACAACGTCTAGTCGTTAGCCGAGCTGAATATGCGATTCCACCGAATTCCATCGCTCAGTTTTCCATTTTTTAAGGACATCCAAATAATGAGCGGTTTCCCCACGATATGTGTCTCGGGAACAAAACCCCAAAATCTCGAATCTTCTGAATTATGACGGTTGTCTCCCATGACCCAAAAGTAATCCTGGCGGAAGGTATAGCTGTCTGCTTTATCACCATTGATGAAAAAGCTATCACCCCGACGTTTGAAATCATTGTTCTCATAAGTTTCGATGATACGGCGATACAAGGCAATGTTTTCTGGGGTCAATTCCACGGTTTCTCCTGCAGCAGGAACCAGAATCGGCCCAAAATTATCCACGGACCAGTTGTAATTCTCTGGATCGTGTGGAAAAATTTCCTTCGGTCTTGGTTCGGCTATGTAAGGCTCCACCACAACATCACCGAAGCTTTTGACTTTCTCCAATTGCTCGTCTGTGAGCGCCAGTTGGAACATATTGCCGCGGCTGCTTTGGAGCTCACCAGCGTTGATCCCAAGATCAATCAATCGCTGCTTATTTACAGGCGATCCGAATTTAACGAGGTATACAAATTGAATTTTTTCAGGATCCTCAGCCGGTGCTCCATTGACAAAAAGCTGACGGTTCTTGATTTCGATTTTATCTCCGGGCAAACCCACACAGCGTTTGATGTAGTGATCCGCTTTATCATAGGGACGGGTCACCAGTTCTATGCGACCTTGTCTGATGTATTCAGCCATTTGCGGCGGTATTCGACCGCGATCCAGATCGTATTTGCCCCAGGTACGTCCGGGGGTGATGTAGACGCTATCACCTTCAGGATAATTAAAAACTATAGGATCGTTCCGCTCAATTTCTCGTAAAGCAGGCAATCTGCGGTAATTGAGCCGAGGATTTTCCAGGTAGGATTCTCCCCCAACGAGTGGAGCCCGGTTGTGAACCAAAGGTAACATGGCAATGGTCTGGGGCATTCTCACACCATAACTGGTTTTACTTACAAACAAAAAATCCCCGGTCATGAGGGAACTCTCCATTGAGCTGGTGGGAATCATAAACGCTTCAATCAGGAACATACGAATGAAGGTCGCCGCAAAGACCGCAAAAATAATGGCTTCCGCCCATTCCCTGATCACTCCCTTCTTGTAGGGATTCTTTTGTTGCAATCGATTATACTCGATTTTTTTACCACTTTTCTGCGCCTCTTCTAATTTCTTTTTGTATTCCTTTTCCTGCTTCCAGGCGGGGCCGATATATTTCTCGTTTTTGCTATATCCGAGGTAAAAATTATAGAAAGGCGCCGCAATAACGGCCATTACGCTATCGAGAAAGCTGTAGCGGCCGAAGGATCTGACCAGGTCGATGCATAATCCGGCAAGAATAAACAGGTTGACTATAGGAAAAAGCAACCACCAGGCATGTGCCCGTTTACGACCGACAATTTCGGCCATGACACCCATATTAAGACCAGGGATATAGGCCTTTTTCGGATCGTAGCCAGCCTTCTCAAAAACTTTAGGCAGACTGACGCTCAATAGGATATAGAAAATCAAGATAAATAGTAAAATACCCACGTGACATGTTTTAGCTACGCAAATATAACTGAATATGGATGAGAAAAGAGACCGCGGGTAAGGTTTAAGAATACCTTATGGAATTTTAAGAATTGTTTGGGAAAAAGTCAGGCGATTGATCCAATATTTCCCAAGTGTGATCTGCCATCAATTTAACTGTAGCACAAAAATCAGGTATAGTTCCCCTGCCCCATTCATCAGGCCCTACCAGGCTCAAAAAAAACTCGTTTCGTGCATTCTGGTACAAATGATAAGAGTGTCCAACAAGCGGCTTAAAGTTCATTCGGGCTTGATAAACCAGCTCGGAGATTTCAATGCGATCGTGAATACCCTGAGCCTGCTTCGCGAGCAATTCTATCTGCTCCTTGATTTGCTCCAGTTGCACATCCGTTTGCTGGTACATACTCTGGAGGCTCGTCGCTTTGATCTTTCCCCTGTCCTCAGGCTTTATAATCGCGCTTCCCAGATTGTGGGCGTAGGTCAGAAGACCGGGATTCTCTGTTACCTTATCGCTATCAATAGGGTTTATAAATTCTTTTTCGTCTTGCTCCTTTTTCTTTTTTTCTTCGCTCAAACCGCGGTCTTGATTTATTTGAAAATCGTGGACCCCTTACCGGTCAAATAACCTTTGTTGTATATGAGTGCTTCATAGCGCCCTGCTCTAAGAGCACTGTTGGGCTTCCAGTCGACACAAACCTGCTGGTTTTCTTGCTGGTAATCAATTGTTGTAGAAGTCGTATATCGCATCTTCTTTCCGCTGACCACATCATTGATGGTTCCGGAACCTGTACTTTCTACAGCCAGTGTTTGACCCTCGGGGTTCATAATGCGCACATGAAACAACTCTTTACCCTTTGGGGTTGCAAAATTCTTTGTGGTATTGAAGCAAACCTCAACAAGTTCAATTTTATCAGCTTTCGCCTTTTCCACTTGTTTTCCACTTCCCCTGATTTT
>DATFJT010000015.1:0-2461 GCA_035269065.1 Saprospiraceae bacterium
ACCCTACGACAGAGAGTGTGGAATACGTCGAAAGCATCAAGCGTGATGTTCAATGGTTAGGCTACCAGTGGGATGGTGAGGTTAAGTATACTTCAGACTATTTCACTAAACTATATGATATGGCTCTCGATTTAATTCAAAAGGGGCTGGCTTATGTAGACGATTCCTCTACAGAAGAAATTTCTTCCCAGAAAGGAGACACAAATACACCAGGGATTGAAAGTCCTTACCGAAATCGCTCTGTTGATGAGAATCTAGAGTTGTTTAAGAAAATGAAGGCAGGGGAATTTGAAGAGGGAAGTAAAGTGCTTAGGGCTAAAATTGATATGGCTCATCCTAATCTCAATATGCGGGACCCGGTGATCTACCGCCTCAAATTTGCTACACATCACCGAACAGGTGACAAGTGGTGTATATACCCTATGTATGATTTTGCACATGGGCAAAGTGATTCCATTGAAGAGATCACGCATTCTTTGTGCACCCTTGAATTCGAGAATCATCGCCCACTCTATAACTGGCTGATTGAGAAACTTGAAATTTACCCGTCTAGACAGATCGAATTCAGTCGCCTTAACCTCACCTACACCATTATGAGTAAGAGAAAGCTGCTCAAACTGGTCAACGACAACTTTGTAGAGGGATGGGATGACCCTAGAATGCCAACAATAAGTGGTATGAGAAGAAGGGGGTATCCTGCATCTGCCATACGTCGTTTTGCCCACGAGGTAGGTGTGACAAAACGCATACAATATGTAGATTTAAGTCGACTGGAGGATGCCGTAAGAAAAGAGCTCAACCAGACTGCTGAGCGCGTTATGGCCGTAGTAGACCCGGTTAAATTGATCATTACCAACTATCCAGAGGGTAAAATGGAGATGCTTGAGATGGTCAACAACCCCGAAGATGAAAATAGCAAGACACACGAAATGCCTTTTGGAAGAGAACTTTACATGGAACGAGCTGATTTTATGGTAGATCCACCCAAGAAATTTTTCCGAATGGCTCCTGGCAGAAATGTAAGGCTTAAAGGGGCATTTATTGTCCATTGCGAGGATTACAAGATGGGAGATGACGGAAAAGTAAAAGAAATATATGCGACCTACTATCCTGAAAGTCGGAGTGGTCAGGACAATAGCGGTATAAAAGCTAAAGGCACCCTTCATTGGGTAAGTGCGGAAAGCGCTGTTGATGGTACGGTGATCCAATATGATCGTTTGTTTTCAGAGGAATTTCCTGACCAGCAAGAAGGAAAGGAGTTCACCGATTTTTACAACCATGAATCCAAGAAAATTGTCCAGGAGGTGAAGCTCGAACCATACCTTAAGAATGCAGAAAAATCCATATCTTATCAGTTCCTCAGACTTGGTTATTTCTGCCTGGATGACAGGGTGGAGAAAGGTGAGTTGATCTTCAACCGCACTGTTAGTTTGAGGGATCAATGGAAGAAAAAAAAGCCGTAAATGAATACGGACCACAGAATATTAGTAGACGGGGGGCTTTTTAACATCATTATTCATCGATTAACCTTACAGTTGATTGAGGATTATGGTAGTTTTGATAATACGGCACTTGTCGGAATTCAACCCCGTGGAGCTAAATTATTGGACCGTATTGCCAATAGTCTTGAAAAAAAGCTGGGCAGGAATTTGAGCTACGGTAAACTGGACATCAGTTTTTATCGTGACGATTTCCGTCGAGGCGAGAACTTCATGCAGACCTATACAACGGATATCAATTTCACCATTGAGGGTAAAACGGTTGTTTTGGTGGATGATGTGCTCTACACAGGTCGATCTGTGAATGCAGCCCTATCAGCCCTCAATCACTACGGGCGTGCATCCAAAGTAGCACTATTGACACTGGTTAATCGACGTTTTGATCGTCAACTCCCTATCATGCCTAATTATGTCGGACTAGAAGTGGATGCCCTTGACCAGAGTTATGTTAAAGTAAATTGGAAAGAGACTGATGGCAGCGATGGTGTAGTTTTAAAACGAGACAAGGATGACTGATCATACGACGCAAAGATTAAGTGTTCCCCATTTGCTTGGTATCAAGGACTTGAATAAGGATGATATTCATCTAATATTGCGTCTTGCTGGTGATTTTAAACAAGTGCTGCAGCGCCCAATAAAAAAGGTTCCTGCCCTGAGGGATATCACTGTGGCCAACCTGTTTTTTGAAAATTCTACACGTACGAAGATGTCCTTTGAATTGGCAGAGAAAAGACTCTCTACGGATACCATCAATTTCAGTGCCTCATCGAGTAGCCTGAGTAAAGGAGAATCTCTTTTAGACACGGTACGCAATATCCTTTCCATGAAGGTAGATATGATTGTCATGAGGCATGCACAGCCGGGGTCAGCTGCTTTTATAAGCCGAAATGTTGAGGCAAAGGTGATTAATGCAGGTGATGGAGTACACGAACATCCAACACAGGCTTTGCTGGATGCTATGT
>DATFJT010000016.1:0-3703 GCA_035269065.1 Saprospiraceae bacterium
GCCAATCTGCTTTTCATAAATAATGGTGACCTGACTTTTTCTGAAAAAGCTTCGGAGTATGGCCTTGACGACAAGGGTATCAGTATACAGTCCTCTTTTTTCGATTATGACAAAGATGGTGATCTCGATTGTTATGTGAGCAATGAGTCACCCCTCAGCAAAGTATTTTTTGAAAGTCTCTACCTCCTCAACCAGGAAGGGAAGGATCTGGACCAGCATAGTGGTCACCTGTATCGAAATGAGGGAAATGGTAAATTTAAAAAGGTAACAGAAGAAGCCGGACTACTTCAATTAGGTTTCGGACTGGGAGCAGTAGCAGGAGATCTCAATGATGATGGCTGGACAGATCTATACATAGCCAATGATTACAGCATACCAGATTTTATGTACATCAACCAAAAAGATGGAACCTTTAAAGACGAAATCAAAGAAAGAACAAAACAAATTGCCTATTTCTCAATGGGAGCCGATGTCAATGATTTCAATAATGATGGTTATCCCGATATAGCCAACTTGGATATGGCCACAACAGATCATGTTCGTGGTAAAACGGCTATGGTAAGTATGGATGTGCCCAAATTCAGAAGAATGACTGAAAGGCTGGGTTATCAAGTGGCCTATATGTACAATGCACTTCAGCTCAATACGGGGAATAATGAATTTGTAAATATTGCCCATTTGGCCGGAGTTGCCCAGACAGAATGGTCCTGGGCCACCCTTCTGCTCGATATGGATAACGATGGATGGAAGGATATGTTTGTCAGCAATGGCTACTTCAAGAATACGATGAGCAGAGATGAAATGATTGATATTTCCAGAAATATCAAAAAGCAGGATGTGTCGAATGAGGAAAAACAAAAGTTGTTATTCGAAGGCTATAAAAACCTTCCTTCAATTCATGTGCCCAATGAATTCTACCACAACAAAAAAGATTTAAGCTTTGATAAACAAAATCCTTTCACCGTAGAACAATTACCGACTTTTTCCAATGGTGCTGCGTATGCAGATTTGGACAATGACGGTGATTTGGATTTGGTGATCAATAATATCAACCAGGAGGCATCCTTGCTGGAAAACCAATCAAAAGGAAATCATTACCTGCAAATCACGCTCAAAAGTGAAAAACCCATAGAAAATAGCAAGGTCTACCTCGTTTACCGGGATGGCTCGTTACAATACCAGGAACTCATACCTTCCAGGGGCTATCAATCAAGCATGGATCGTCTCATCCATTTTGGGATTAGTAATCAGGATGCAGACCAGGTAGATTTTGTTGAAGTTCAATGGCCTGATGGAAGTATCAGTAGAATTGATACCCTGCAAATAGACAGTAGGATGATAGTGAAGAAAGAGCGTAGCAAGACTATGGCGCAAAGTGGCATCCCAAAGAAAAATTTAACATTTTTTAAAGAGGTGGATCCAGAGGCTTTTGGTCTTGATTATATCCATATCGAAAATAGCTATGATGACTTTCGGAAGGAAACGCTTCTTCCTCAAAAACAATCCACTTTAGGGCCTAAAATTGAAGTGGCTGATTTGAACAATGACGATTTAGAAGATTTGATCATTCCGGGAGCTTCCGGACAGGCATCCGTCATCTTCTATCAGAACGAGGAGGGCAAATTTGATAAGTATTCTTTAGAAAATATTGTTGATGTAGAAAAAGAACATGTGTATGCCCATTGTTTTGATGCAGACGGAGATGGAGATGTAGACCTATATCTGGTCGCCGGAGGCAACGAATTCCCATTTAATGACAAAAGATATTCCGACGATTTACTTTTGAATGATGGTCAGGGATTTCAAACATCAGCTATCCTGTCAAAAAACGTTTCTAATTCCATCGCTGTATCATCGGACTATGATGGAGATGGAGATATGGATTTATTTGTAGGAGGCCGGCTGAAGCCGCAACATTACCCTTTAGCTGATAAAAGTTTTATTCTTGAAAATAATGGCGGGCATTTCAATGTCGCTTTTGAATTCGAATTGGGAATGGTCAACGATGCCCTATGGGCTGATGCCGATCAAGATGGAAAAAAGGAACTAGTCGTCGTGGGTGAATGGGAAGCGCCTAAAATAATGGACTTCAATGGTTCTGAATTTACTGTCCGGGACCTATCGGACGAAGGAATACCTAAAGGCTGGTATTACAGTGTTGAATCTATGGATCACGATAAAGACGGGGACTTAGACTTTGTTCTGGGCAACTTGGGAAAGAACACGAAATTTTCGGCCTCCCAGAAGAAACCCTTCATGGTCTATGCAGGTGATTTTGATCAGAATGGAACGCACGACTGTGTTCTGAGTAAGAAATACAACGGAAAATTGGTGCCCACCCGTGGCAAAGAGTGCTCCTCCCAACAGATGCCATTCATCAAAGAAAAATTTCCAACATTCAACTCTTTTGCCAATGCCGAATTACAGGAAATTCTCGGAGATGAAATGGAAAATGCCGTCGTAAAGAAAACAACTAGCTTTTCCTCAGGTATTCTTGTAAATAATGAAGGCAAATTCGAATTCAAACCATTTCCAAATCCATGTCAAATAGCCCCCATTCTTGATATTCTTCTTTCTGACGTTGACAAGGACAATGACATAGAAATCATTGCCGCGGGTAACATTTACAATACTGAAGTGGAAACTCCTAGATACGATGCAGGTAGCGGTTTGATTATTGATATTTCAGAAAACAAGCTGCAAGGTGCATTTTTTCATGCTACCGGTCTCTATCTACCTGGAAACGTAAAAAGTATTCAACGGATAAAAATTGGCAGCCAGAACTATCTTATTGCAGGAAATAATTCAGGTGAACTTCAACTCTTTCTGTCGAATGAATAACGAAAAACCTATTTAGGCCTGCATGTATAGTCCCATGATTTTTGTTAGGAATCACTTATGACCATCCATCCTATGCTTATTCGAGCATGCTAATTCTTTCCATATATGTGAGCCTCATAAAAGTTCCATGCTTCCCTTGCAACCTTTCTTCCTAGTTCCAGTCCTGCCACATTATCTGCCTGGATATGATATCCTCCTAAAACACGTGACATTCCAGCCATTTCAGCAGTTTCCGTAAAAGTGGGGAATTCTAGTGTAACCGTATCCCCAAGATTATCAGGCTCCGTAAGATATCCAGCGACCAATTCAACTGATTCACCAAATTCGTCACTCCCAGTCCATATTTTCAACGCCTCTGCACAAGCCCCGCTTACACAACTATGTCCAGATACGTAACTCGGAAACGGAGGACACAAAAACGAGGACGGAGAATAAGGTCTCCACTCCTCACCTTTCATTTTAACAATCCCAGTACCAGGACCTTTCCATCCTGATATAGTTTGACCTTCATAATATTCATGTACAAGTGCATAAGGCCGCGCAAAATCATAATACATTTTGGAATCCCAGCTCGCTATAAAAGCATCCATAGCCACCACTTGGTTATATAACAACATTTTTACGTCCTCGTCTAAAGTATGGCTATCACGTCGAGAAACATCCAATGCAAAGTTCAGCCAATGCCCTGCTTGCTGAACAGATTGTGGCCCATCCCTCATAAACTCAACCAAAGCTTTTTGTTCATCTGTCAGGTTTGCTTGCAATTCCACAACCTCCTTTACCTCTTCAGCCAACTGTTCAGACCCCACCAAAGGAGGTGGCCCGGGCCTGAATTGGTCGGCGCTATCCAAACTCACGGGCT
>DATFJT010000017.1:0-3248 GCA_035269065.1 Saprospiraceae bacterium
AGTGGGGGCAATGGATGGCTAATCTTATGATAGTTCTGACGGTTACTTTTTTCATATCTGATCTTTTTTTATTGGTTTGGTTAGTGCCAACAGATGGTTTGGCCTTTTTTCAAAACTGGCGAAGTAATAGAGATCATTCTACCAACGAGGATAGACGTATGTTCATCAAGAATTTAGGAGTGGTTATGGCTGGATTGCCTTTTTTCTCATTTATGCATGGTTTTTTCCTTGGTAGGTATAATTTCAAGGTGAAGAAGGTAATCCTGCAAAGTTCTTTTTTACCAAAGGCCTTCGAAGGTTTGCGTTTGGTACAGTTCTCAGATTTTCACGCTGGAAGTTTTGACAATCCGGAGGAGGTCCAAAAAGGTCTTAAAAGGATTCAATCCCTCAATCCGGATCTGCTCGTGTTTACCGGAGATATGGTTAATCACTCCTATAAGGAATTGGATCCCTATCATGATATGCTAAAGGCATTGGATGCGAAGTATGGAAAGTTTTCGGTTCTTGGAAATCATGATTACTACGGGGAAAATGGCCAGGCTGACGTTGATGCCCTTTTGGCCAGGCAAAAAGAAATGGGCTTTTTACCATTGATCAACGAGCATAGATTCATTAATATAGGTTTGGACCGCATATGTTTGACTGGTGTTGAGAATTGGGGTAAAGGTCCGTTTCCTAAAAGAGGGCGGCTGGAAGAAGCGGTAGAGGGCATTGATAATAGGGAATTTAAAATTTTACTTTCTCATGATCCCAGTCATTGGGAATTGGAGGTCAAAAAGCACCCCCTGAGGTTTGATTTGACACTAAGCGGACATACCCACGGTATGCAAGTGGGCTTTAACCTGCCTTTTCTTAAATGGAGTCCTATCAAATATGTATACAAATATTGGTTGGGGCACTACAAAGAGGGTGAGGAAAACCTGTATGTCAATAGGGGATTTGGTTGGTTGTTTTTTGCTGGAAGAATTGGGATGTGGCCAGAGATCACAGAATTTGAGTTGAGAAGAAAAGAAGCTAAATAATAGTTCATACTTTGTATATTTAAGTGGCATATTCTAAGCTCATGTCCGCTTTTTTATCAGACAGTATCCCTTTCCCCACATTTGGAACACAGCATTTATTAACGCTCATGGCTTTCATCACCCTGGTCATCGTAACGATGCTGTTCGCGCCACGTTGGTCTGAGGAAAAAAAGAAGATGCTCTTTATTGGTGGATGTTGGGGTGTGTTTGGTAGCTATTTCACTCTTTTATTATTGCTCTATGCCGTAGATGGTATTCAACCCTCTTATAACCTACCGCTTTATCTATGCAACATTACCGGGTTGGCGCTGCCAATATTTGCACATCGCATTAATCAGGCTTTTTTTGAGGTCTTCTACTTTTGGATCTTAGGAGGTACACTTCAAGCAATCATTACTCCGGATATTACAAGCGGGTTTCCAAGTTTCTACTATTTTAAGTATTGGTTTTTGCACCTGGGACTCGTTTATGTCATTCTCATAGCGACTTTTGTATTGGGATACAGACCTCGTTTCAGGGGAATTTGGCTGGCTTGGATATGTTTAGAGCTCTATTTTTTACTCATGATGGGCGTGAACTATCTGTTGAAATCCAATTATTTGTATTTAAATGAGAAGCCGGTAATGCCTACTGCACTTGACTTTTTCGGTCCCTGGCCTACCTATGTTATCGTTGTACAATTGGTTGTCATTCCCGTGTTTATTTTGCTATATCTTCCCTTCCGAAACGCTCACCTTAGATATTGATTTATTTACCTTGCAAACTGTATATTTGGCGCATTTATTGGCTTAGGGCTTTTTCACTTAATTTTTCAAAATGAAGATTGTCATTTCTGGGGCGGGTGCAATTGGCTTTCATTTGGCTGAACTGCTTTCTAAAGAAAACCAGGATATAACGCTTATTGACAGAGACTTAGACGTTCTTCGGCAGGCAGATCGTCACTTAGATGTCCTCACAGTTCATGGGGATGTCTCTTCTTTAGAGGTTTTACGGCAGGCCAATGTTGGTGACGCTAAGTTGTTCATTGCCGTAACTACTTCTGAAGCAACCAACATACTGACCTCTGTTTTGGCAAAGAAGATGGGTGCGAAGAGGACCATTGCGCGTATTTCGGACGTAGATAAATTGCATGATGAGAATAGACAGTTTTTTGAAAAAATTGGGGTAGATGTTTTGATCTCACCTCAGCAATTGGCCGCTCAAGAAATCAAACGACTAATTGAAAGAGCTACATTCACTGATCTTTTCGAGTTTGAGAATGGAAAAATTTCCATAGTGGGCTTCACCTTGGACACTAGTAGCCCTATTATTAATAAAACAATTGAACAGGTAGACAATTTGGATGAGGAATGGAAATTCCGTGGGGTGGCACTTCTAAGAGAACATAAAACGCTCATTCCGAAAGGATCCACCTTACTTCAAAAAGGGGATCACCTGTATTTGTCTGCTAAAAGGGAATCCATAGAAAGAGTTAAGAAATTTGTCGGGCGTCAGCTTAAAGATATTAGGAGGGTGATGATTGTAGGCGGATCTTCATTGACTTTAATTACAGCGAAGGAGCTAGAGAAAGAATACAGCGTGACAGTGGTATTAGAGGATGAGGATCAGGCCAAGTATTTCGTATCTCAATTACACCGATCTCTGGTAGTGGTTGCAGACCCATGTGATGTGGATGCCTTAAAAGAGGAGGGTTTGGAGCAAATGGATGCTTTTATTGCCTTGACCCCGAATTTTGAGTCTAATATCGTAACCAGTCTTATGGCAGAGGAAATGGGCGTATATAAAACCATTGCTCTTGTTGAAAATGTCAACTACACACACATATCTCAAAATATTGGTATAGATACAATTATTAACAAAAAATTGATTGCTGCGAATAGTATTTTTCGTTTTGTAAGAAAGGGTAAGGTTGAAGCTATAGCCGGATTACATGGAGTAAGTGCTGAAATAATAGAATTTGTTGTACACAAGACAAACAGGCTGCTGAATCATCCGATTAAAAATCTGCATTTTCCAGACAAATCCATCATTGCTGGCGTAGTTCGTGGAGACCAAAGTTTCGTTCCCGAAGGGGATTCATTTTTGGAACTGGGCGACAAAGTCATCGTCCTTGCTTTGCCCGAAGCCATTCACAAGCTGGAAAAAATCTTTAAGTAGTGTTTAATTTCCGAATAGTTGTTAATGTCATTGGGGCTCTTTTGCTCATGTTGGGTGCATTCATGTTGG
>DATFJT010000018.1:0-28034 GCA_035269065.1 Saprospiraceae bacterium
CGCTCCGACGAGCACCGTATCTACCAGCAGTTCATTACCCTCCAAAAATTCGGACGCCTCAGGCTTCAGCATCGCTATCGCTTTGAGCAACGATGGATTGAGGACCAGGACTTCCGTCTGCGCTTCCGGTATTTCCTGGCATTGAATCTGGCACTGAACAAAACAGAATTCACAGACAAGACATTTTACCTCTCCGCCTACAATGAAATCTTCCTCAACAACAATCAGGTGGTGTTCGACAGGAACCGATTGTACGGCGGATTGGGATATAAATTAAATGACAGACTGCGCTTTGAAATCGGTCACATGACCCAGTTTCTCAATGCATTCCATCGCGATCAAATCAATCTAATAACATTTCTAAATTTTTAACCATGACGACAAAGCCATATTACTTTTTAATGATTTCCCTTTTAGCTATCCTTCTATTCACTGCTTGTGAGGCTCCCCAGCAAGAAACTGCTGCACAATCCGCCCCCGAACAGGAAGAAATTCAAGGCCTGGTAGAAGATGTATTGACCAAAGAAGAGCAGGATGCCCTGACTCCGGATGAGGTTATTCAAGCATTCAAAGAGGGCAATGAGCGCTTTATAAATAATGATCTTACTGCGAGGAACCATTCAGAGCAGGTGAGAAAGAGCACGAATGCCCAATTTCCAAAGGCCATCATTCTTTCTTGCGTGGACAGCCGTGTACCGGTTGAAGATGTATTCGACAGAGGAATCGGTGATATTTTTGTCGCCCGTGTAGCAGGTAATTTTGAGAATACTGACATCCTGGGTAGCATGGAATTTGCCTGTAAAGTGTCCGGATCCAAACTTATTTTGGTCATGGGCCACGAGCATTGCGGTGCGGTTAAGGCTGCTATTGACGATGTTAAACTGGGGAATATTACGGAGATGCTTACTGAGATACGTCCTGCAGTTGATGTCGTGGAATACGAAGGTGAGAAAAACTCTAAAAACGAGGAGTTCGTACATATGGTCTGTGAGAGTAATGTGAAGAAAACCATGGAGGACATCCGTGAAAGGAGCCCCATACTCAAGGAAATGGAGGACAAGGGTGAAATCAAGATCGTTGGTGCCATCTACGACATGGACAGCGGTAAGGTAAGTTTCCTTTAGGACTCAAAGCCTTAAATTAATGATCATTGACAGTGGCTACGAGTAACTATCGGGCCACTGTTTTATATTTGAGCATGGCCGATGATCTTTTACACCACATGCATTATAAAAGCTTTGAAACCGAAAGGCTAATCTTACGCCCGTGCTCGGAGGAGGATGCCTCCTTCATACTGGAATTGCTGAATTCTCCCAAATGGATCAAATTCATCGGCAACCGGCAGGTGTATACGGTGGAGGAAGCCGAAAAATATATCGCTGATCGCATGCTGCCACAATTGGAAAAACTGGGGTACGGCAACTATACTATGATCCGCAAAAAAGACGGGACAAAAATCGGCACTTGTGGACTTTACGACAGAGCGGGTGTGGAAGGTTTAGACATAGGTTTTGCCACCTTGCCAGATTATGAGAAAAAGGGCTATGCCTATGAGGCAGCCAGCAGGATTTTATCTGCGGCATTTGAGGAATTCGGTATTGAGAAAGTCTGTGGATATACGACCAAAGACAATCTGGACTCACAAAGACTGTTGATAAAACTTGGATTTGAAAGGGTTGGCACCACCTATCTTCCTAATGACGAGGAGAAACTAGAAGCCTACAGGAAGGTGAAAGTCAACGACTAAATTCAAATCTATATGCTTATTATATAAATGGCAGATCTCATCCTGATATGATCTAAACCGCTCTTCAGGTTTTTTTATTCCCAAGACCATACTTTCCAGTTCCTCAGCCCTCTGATATAATTGCAGAACGAACTCTCCCTATCTCCCTATCTCCCCATCTCCCCATCTCCCCATCTCTAATAATTATGAACCATAACTCCTTGTTATTGTTATACTTATGAAATAAAAAAACAATACTTATATGTCCAGTCCAGAGCACAAACAGCTAATTTGGAATTTAATTCATGATATCAAAGTGGGAATGCTCGTCACCAAAGAGCAATCCAATGATGACAGCATGCGTGCACGTCCAATGCATCTCGTACAGGATGATTACGACGGTACGCTATATTTTTTCACCCCAAAAGATGACGCCAAGGTTTTTGAAATTCAAAAAGATCAGGATGTATGCATCACTTTCAGCGATCCTGACAACAGTGTTTATGTCTCGATGACAGGAAAAGCACAATTGTCTGACGATAAAGATTTAATTGATAAATATTGGAATGAATGGGCAGCTGCCTGGTTTGAAGGGGGTAAAAATGATCCCAAACTGGGTATGCTGAAGGTGAAGATCAACAAAGGCGAGCATTGGGATACCAAGGAAAGCAAAATGATCCAAATGTTCGAAGTCGCCAAGGCAAAAGACAAAACCGGAGTAACACCGGATATAGGGGTGAACGAAAAATTTGGTGTCCATAATTAGAGTGGACAAAAAAATGGGCATCAAGAACAAAACCGGGTACAATCCCGGTTTTTTTTATGCACCTATTTAAAATTCTAAGGATAAAAACCAGTTGATAAATAGCACCTATTCCAAGATTTACCCTTAGCACTGCATATTTCTTTCAGTCGCATTTAGGGTAAAATGATTATTTTTCAGTAGGAGAATTATAAATTTCATGGTTTAAGAACAGTAAAAAGTATCCTAAATGAAAAGACTATTCCTTGTAATCCTCTTTTTGCTCAGCATGCAATGTATACAAGCACAGACAGATTCGACTGAAATGGTGCAAATGTATCGCCTGATCAAAACTGACGGAGGAGAATTGATCGGTCAGATACGCCAACAGGACAAAAGAGAAATTTTGTTCTTAACCGTGGATAAGCGAGAAATTTACGTTCCTCAACATGTTGTCCAGGAGTTGATCCCACTGGATCAGCGCGATTTCAACAAGCAAGGCAAATATGTAGGAAAAGACAAATTTGCCACGCGATATTTTATTACTACCAATGGGCTACCTATTGAAAAAGGGGAGCACTACGTTCAATGGAATTTATTTGGTCCCAATTTTCAGTTTGGATTGGATGACAATCTGGGTGTGGGAATCATGACTTCATGGGTGGGAATACCTTTGATTGGCACTATTAAAAAAAGTTGGGTTTTGGGTGACAAAAGCCAGTTTGCCGTTGGCGCCCTGGCCGGAACTGGCTCCTGGATTGATCCAAGCATCGGGGGTGCGCTTCCTTTTGCATCAGTTTCCTTTGGCGATCGCAAAAGAAACATTTCTTTTTCCGGGGGTTACGGGGCAATTTGGCAATCAGGAGATCCGGAAGGCAGCCCTATGTTTAGCGTTGCGGGTATGACAAAGATATCTGAGAAAATCAGCTTTGTCTTTGATTCATTCATCCTTTTACCAGGAGAGGATCATGTCGGTATTTTCATCCCGGGTTTGAGATGGCATCAGGGCGAAGGAAAGGCATTTCAGTTCGGCTTTGTCGGAGTTATTGATAATGGTACCGCCGTGCCTATTCCAATACCCACGGTGCAATGGTACCGGACACTTTGACAGACCGGAAATTACAATTGAAGATTCATCCGTATAAAATAAGGCAGCAAGCCGAGTAATTTCAGCTGGGCCACCTAGATAGCTAACCGGCTAGCTGTATTGATTCCTATCACAATTGCTAAATGCCCTGAATCCGAGTCCCAAAGCTTAATCCATATACTCCTCAATAGGGGGACAAGTACATATTAGATTGCGATCACCATATGCATTGTCCACACGTGCTACACCAACCCAGAACTTGTGTCCCGCTCTCAGGTATGGCAGCGGGTAGGCGGCTTTCTCACGACTGTAGGCATGTCCCCAATCATCAGCGGTAATCTCCTGGATTGGATGCGGTGCATTGTGTAGGACATTGTCCTCGGGATCCACATCTCCGCGTGCAATTTCATCAATCTCTTTCTTAATTGATATCATTGCTTCGCAGAAAAGATCTATCTCCGCTTTGTCTTCACTCTCCGTAGGTTCAATCATCAATGTTCCCGGTACAGGAAAGGACAAAGTAGGCGCATGGAAACCATAGTCAATCAAACGCTTGGCGATGTCTTCGGCAGAAGCAATGTTCTTAAATGGGCGCGTATCAAGGATGAGTTCGTGGGCACATCGGCCTTTCGCTCCTAAGTAAAGCACCTCGTAATGTCCATCCAGTCGCTCCTTGATATAATTGGCATTGAGAATGGCATAAGCTGTTGACTTTTTCATACCCTCGGCACCCAATAGCAAGATGTAGGCATAACTAATCAATAAGATGCTCGCAGATCCATAAGGGGCACTGGCCACTGCATGGCTGGCTTTCTTCCCTCCCGTCTCGATCAATCTGTGACCAGGTAGGTAGGGCGCGAGCTTATCATTGCAGCAGATCGGTCCCATACCGGGGCCTCCTCCTCCGTGAGGGATAGCAAAGGTCTTGTGTAAGTTAAGGTGACAAACATCCGCGCCAATTCTGGCCGGGCTGGTATATCCCACCTGGGCGTTCATATTGGCACCGTCCATGTACACAAGGCCTCCGTTTTGGTGGATGGTCTCACAAATTTCCTGGATGGCCGTTTCAAAGACGCCGTGCGTAGATGGATAAGTCACCATCAAAGCTGCCAGTGTATCACTATATTTCTCCGCTTTTTCTTTTAAATCTTCAAGATCAATATTGCCATTCTCATCCGTTTTAACCACGACAACTTTCATGCCCGTCATCACCGCACTGGCGGGATTTGTGCCGTGGGCAGAGGATGGTATGAGGGCCACATTGCGATGCGTATCCCCGCGGTCGAGATGATACGCACGAATGACAGACAAGCCGGTAAACTCTCCCTGTGCACCACTGTTGGGCTGTAAAGAGCATGCCGTAAACCCGGTTACCGCACAGAGGTAATCATTCAACTCCTCAAACATTTGCGTGTACCCCTGCATTTGTTCCACCGGCGCAAACGGATGGGCATTGGCAAATTCCGGCCAACTGACAGGGATCAACTGGGTCGCTGCGTTCAATTTCATGGTACAAGATCCCAGGGGTATCATGCTGTGAACAAGTGAAAGGTCCTTCTGCTCCAGAGATTTAATGTAACGCATGATCTGAGTCTCTGTACGGTGCTGGTGAAAGACCGGATGAGTCATGAAATCAGAACTTCGCTCATGCCCTTCAGGGATCAGCTGCTCAGCCTCAGCAGGCAAATTCACATCAAATATCTCCGCCAACAGAGCCAGCTCTGACTCTCTTGTGGTCTCATCCACACTAAACTGAACGCCCCCGTCGAAATAAAATAAATTGACCTGGTGCTTTTCTGCTTTACTTTTCATATCCTCCTTCTCCGCAGGATCCAGGGCAATGCTCAGCGTATCAAAGGCATGATGGTTGACCAATTGATACTTTGATTTCAAGGCTTTCCTCAAGCGGGCTGCCTTGGAGTGAATGGAAGACGCGATGCTTTTCAATCCCTCAGGACCGTGATATACAGCGTAAAAAGAAGCCATAATAGCCAGGAGGGCCTGCGCTGTACAGATATTACTGGTTGCTTTTTCCCGCTTGATGTGCTGTTCCCTGGTCTGCAGGGCCATTCTCATAGCCTGCTTGCCTTGGCGATCTACAGACAAACCAATGATTCTGCCGGGAATTTGACGTTTGAACTCCTCTTTGGTAGCAAAAAATGCCGCATGAGGACCACCGTATCCCATTGGAACACCCAATCGCTGTGTATTTCCTACCACAGCATCAGCACCCCATTCGCCCGGAGGCGTCAGCAAAGTCAGGGAAAGAATATCAGCAGCCACCACAACATAGATATCTAGTTCTTTCAATCTTTTGACCTCATCCGCCCAACCAGACAACTCTCCTCTTGCATCTGGATATTGAATGAGGATACCAAATACCTCATCATCGTTCTGAATATCTTCAATGTTCACCTTGGCTACCTCAATACCAAGAGGTTCTGCCCTGGACAACAATACGTCCTGAGTTTGTGTAAAGACATCATTAACTACAGCGAATTTATTTGCAGGGTTTTTCTTTCTCTTCTTGTTTTTAAGGGCATGAAACATAGCCATGGCCTCAGCGGCGGCCGTTCCCTCATCGAGTAAAGAGGCATTGGCCAGCGGCATTCCGGTCAAATCGCTAGCCACCGTTTGAAAATTCAGTAAGGCTTCTAAACGCCCCTGTGAAATCTCTGCCTGGTAAGGTGTATACTGCGTATACCAGGAAGGATTTTGAAAAACATTTCTCAAAATCGGGCTCGGTGTAATGGTCCCGTAGTATCCATAACCTATAAAGTTATGATTCAGCTGATTTTTATCAGCCAAATCTTTCATATGGCGCAAACAGTCGTATTCAGAAAGCGCCTCCGGAATTTTACCGGTAATGCTGTCCTCTATGATGTGATGTGGTATCGTTTGCTGCATTAATTCATCGAGACTGGCTGCCTTCACAGCATCTAACAATTCCTGCTCCTGGTCCAGCGTACCTATATGTCTATTTTCAAATCTGTTCATACAAATGATTTATGCCCGGCAAAAATAGTTGTTTCGGTGGAATTAACAGAGCAAAAGTGAAATGGTTACAGCGCTTAACATGCAAATAAAAGGCAGTCGAATTTGATATATATTTGCAGGTATGAATGGAACACAAAAGAGGATTAATATCATCATTATATTTATCTGTACCCTGTTTTTTATCAATGCTTTAGAAGCACAAGACCAATGGGGCTGGCAAAGCCTGCATTTGACAGAAAAAAATGAAAGTGACTGGCTTGATTTGTTTGCCTCTCGCGATAGCGGTGAGAAATCTTTTGCCATCCAGTCAAAAACGAAACCGGAAACTCCCATTTTCTACCGTACCCAACCTGGTGCAAAATGGATACAAATTCCCGAACAGGCCCATCTGCATGGCCAAAAGGATTGGGTATCAGAATTGGTGTTTATCGATGCCAATCAATTGCAATTGAAATGTGAGGCAGAAGCTGACCTGAAGCTGTTCTGCCAAATAGCCTTCAGTAGCAAAAAGTCCATCGATGCCCAGATACGCAGGTGTGCATGCGACAGCCTCGAAGTACGAGGCCGAAATACATGGTGTCCGGATGGTAGCTGTCCGCCAGACCCCACCCCAATAGCTAACCTGGAGGAGTTTCTCATCGTTCATCACTCGGCTGGGGCAACTGATGCTACTGATTTCGATGCAGTGGTTCGCTCTTACTACCGCTTCCATGTCGAAGGCAACGGGTGGGACGATATCGGTTATAACTATCTGGTGAGTCCGGACGGAAATGTGTACGAAGGCCGAGGAGACTTCCTGCTAGGTGCTCATTTCTGTGGCACAAATGGCAATACCTCCGGAATTTGTATGATTGGAAATTATGTGGATCGCTTTCCTTCGGAATCAGCCGTCAGGAAATTGACCAAATTATTGGCTTATAAAAGCTGCCAGATAGGGGTAAATCCCGCGGGAATGGCATTTCACAATTCCAGTAACCGACAACTGCGACGCATTAGCGGTCACAGGGATGGATGCTCCACAGCCTGCCCAGGTCAGGTATTGTATGATTTTCTGCCGTTTCTCACTGACCTGGCAGAAAATCACATTCAGGATAGTTGTAACCAACTAGAGGCACCCATTCTGAGACTGGAAAGCATTGATGGCAATGAGGCACAACTGTCCTGGTCAGACCCCTACCCTGATGAGTCCGGTTTTTTTATCGAGTTATCCATAGGCAACGAAAGCGATTTTAATTACATCGATGATGTCATGGCGAATCGTCAGGAGGCACTAATAAATTATGGGAATGACTTGCCTGTTTATTTTAGGGTAAGGGCTTCTTTCAATGGTATTCCCGGTCCCTACAGCAACGTTGTATCCAGTGAATTTACCGGAATTGCTGAGCCCCAATTGAGAAATAGAAATGAGGCCGACTGTCAGCTTATTGACAGGTTGGGGAGAGTAATCGCTTCAGGAAAACGAAAGGATTTGAAATCATTAATCACAAAAGAAGGGAAACCGGAATGGTTAATTCATTGCCCCTGAGTAAAAAATCAGGGCTTTGTTTGATTTTTTAGTAGTTATCTTAAACAATACCGATTCACGAGGAGTTTTTTTATGTTGAATAGTCATACATGCAAAGAGTAAATATCATAGGAAGTGGTTTTTCAGGCCTGTCGGCTGCAGCCTACTTAGCTAAGGCAGGTTTCGAAGTGCACGTTTATGAGAAAAACGAGCAGCTTGGAGGTCGAGCGGCAAAATTCGAAACGCATGGTTTCACCTTTGACATGGGGCCGAGTTGGTACTGGATGCCCGATGTTTTTGAGCGCTTTTACCAGGATTTTGGTCATACAGCTTCAGATTTTTATGATCTAAAGCGCCTGGATCCTTCCTATCGCGTGTTTTGGGACCAAGATCATTGGGATATTCCTGCAAATTTCAATGATTTCAAAGCTTTACTCGATGCCGAAGAATCAGGTGCAGGCAAAAAATTGGACCAATTCCTCAAGGAGGCTAAATTTAAATACGAAGCAGGAATGAAAGATTTTGTCTTTCGTCCTTCTCACAATTGGCTCGAATATATCAATTGGCAAACCATATCTGCTGCAACGCGCCTGGACATGTTTACCAGCATACGCGGGCATCTAAAAAAGTTCTTCAAGCATCCAAAATTGATGCAATTAATGGAGTTTCCGGTGCTTTTCCTGGGTGCCAAACCCGACAAAACACCAGCGTTGTACTCTTTGATGAATTATGCTGACATTGTGTTGGGTACCTGGTATCCGATGGGCGGAATGAATGAAATTGTTCAGGCCTTTGTCAAAATTGGAGAATCACTTGGTGTTCAGTACCATGTAAATTCTCCTGTTGCTGGTATTCGACCGAATGGCTCCGGCCACTATCTTCAAATAAAAGGATATGAAATACACAGTGATTTTGTGGTTGCCGCGGCGGATTACCATCACGTAGAGCAAAAACTTTTGCAACCAGAACAAAGGAATTACCGCAATGAGAATTACTGGCCCAGTCGTACCATGGCACCTACAAGCCTTTTATTTTACGTAGGGGTGGATAAAAAAATACCCGGCCTGAAGCACCACAATTTATTTTTTGATGCCCCATTCGATCAACATGCCACGGAAATTTATGATACCCATGAATGGCCAAAGCATCCGCTGTTTTATGTATGCAATCCGTCCAAAACGGATCCTTCAGTGGCACCCGAAGGCAAAGAAAATCTCTTCTTTCTCATGCCCCTTTCATCAGAACTAGAAGACACAGAGGAGAAAAGAGCGTACTATTTCGATTTGATGATGGACCGACTGGAAGCTCGGACAGAAACCAATATTCGTGACGCCATCAGTTACAAAAAGAGCTTTGCCAAGCAGGATTTTATGGACCGTTATCATTCTTATCGAGGCAATGCCTACGGACTGGCCAATACGTTGAAGCAAACAGGAGCCTGGAAACCGAAATTAAAAAACAGACACTTAAAGAACTTTTACTATGCTGGACAACTAACTGTTCCAGGTCCAGGGGTGCCCCCCTCCATCATTTCAGGCAATATCGTGGCCAACGAAATCATTCGCACTAAAGACTGATCCATTATGAAAAAACTGTACAAAAAAGATCTGTACGACAAGACAGCTACCCAATGTAGCAAGTTGATTACCAACAGATACAGCACCTCTTTCTCCCTCGGAATAAAAATGTTGGATCGCGGGATTCGAATGCCCATTTACGGCATTTATGGCTTTGTGCGGGTTGCAGATGAGATCGTCGACAGTTTTCATGAATATGATAAAAAGAAATTACTCGATGAATTTGTAGTAGAAACATTCAAGGCTATAGACGAAGGTATTAGCACCAATCCAGTACTCAATGCTTTCCAACTGGTGGTCAATGAATACAATATTGAACGACACCACATTCAAGCCTTTTTTGACAGCATGTACCAGGATTTGGAGAAAAAAGAATATACACCTGCTGAATATGAGGAATATATTTATGGCTCTGCCCAGGTAGTAGGCCTTATGTGTCTCAAGGTGTTCTGCAAGGGTGAGCAATGCAACTACGAGGATTTGAAAGGAGGGGCTGAAGCTTTAGGAGCCGCTTTCCAAAAAGTAAACTTCCTCAGAGACTACAAAGATGATAAAGAGGCTCTCGGCCGTGCTTACTTCCCGAACATCGATTTCAAAGGGCTGGACTCGCAAGCCAAGGAAGCCATTGAAGATGACATAGAGATGGATTTCAAAAAGGCCAAGGAGGATATATTGCGTTTGCCAAAATGTGCCAAGTTCGGTGTATATACCGCCTACTTGTATTACTACATGCTCTTCAGGAAAATACAGGATAGTCCTTTGGAGAAAATATTGCAAAGCAGAGTTCGCATTAACAATTTTTTCAAAATTATGCTGCTGCCTGTATCACGTGTAGATATGCACTTACAGCACTACAGTTTCTACCAGCGAATACTGAGGAACTTTTAGTTTTACTTGTCGTTATTACATTCAAAAGAAATTTAGTCTATGTGGTGGTTGATTGTCTTATTAACCTTTGGTTTCATGGAATTCGTCGCCTGGTTTGCGCATAAGTATGTCATGCATGGTTTCTTGTGGGTATTGCACAAGGATCATCATCAGCACGAACCTGGTTTTTTTGAGAAAAATGACGCTTTTTTTCTCATTTTTGCCATACCCAGTGCCCTGGGATTTATTATCGGCTCCACCTATAGTATATCTTGGTTGACAGCCGTAGGGTTAGGGATTCTCATCTATGGATTTTGCTATTTTCTCGTTCACGATGTCTTCATTCACCGTCGATTCAAGTGGTTGCGAAATTCAGATTTGTGGTATTTCCGTGCCATTAGAAAGGCACACAAAATCCACCACAAGCACCTTGGAAAACATAAAGGAGAGTGCTTTGGTATGTTGTGGGTGCCACTGAGGTTTTACAAAGAAGCTCGCAAATAAATTACTCTTCTCTTTTGGGGATTTTAATCGCGTAAACTTTTCCGTTGGCATTGGGCAATTTGCCGTTGATTAGCCACGGATTGTAATACTTCAAATCGCGATAACTGACTCCAAAACGCTCTGCAAATACAGCCAAATCCTGAATGGTCGTGTCCACCTTCATACTATAATGAGCCCCCAAGGGTGCATAGTAATCATTTTCTTCCAGGTGAATTCCAAACTTACCCGGATGCGCGATAATCTCCTTGAGTGCTACAATTCTGAAAATATAGCGCATGGTCTCCGAATTGAGATTGAGTTCATAGAAACTCTGCGCCCTTTGTTGCTCCATGTTTTTCTTGAGACCATGTCGCCCCATATTGTAAGAAACGGCTGCCAAGGTCCAACTGCCAAATTCCTCTTTGGCTTCCTTGAGATACGTGCAAGCTGCACGAGTTGCCTTTTCTAAATGATAGCGCTCATCTACATAGGAATCGATCTCCATACCGTAGCTCTCCCCGGTTGACTCCAGGAATTGCCAAAAACCTTTGGCGCCTGCCGGTGAAATGGCATTGGTCAAATTGCTTTCTGCCACACACAGGAACTTGAAATCATCAGGTACTCCCTCCTCTTTAAGGATGGATTCAATGAGCGGAAAATACTTGGTGCTGCGCTTGATATTGAGCATCGTACTGGAATGCCAAAAGGTATTGACCAATAGTTCCCTGTCCAGTCGCTCGTATACATCCTGCTTATCAATGGGTAGGGCTTCCCCGGCAAAGTTGTAGTCTTTTTGAAGTAAAATTCCTCTGACATTCTGAGGAGCAGAGGGACGGCTATCCGTAGGCTTAACCTCTCCTGAACCAGATAATAGTATGACGAAACCAATCAAGCAGCAAAATGAAAATATAAATTGAAAGGTCTGTTTCATGATCATGTATTTTTGTAGTTTCCTGAAAAGTAATTTAGCACAATTCCATCCAAATCCGAATTTATCCGCATTTCCGTTTAGTCCGGATACCTTCAAATTCAATTTACATTCATTATTGCTAGCAATTCCTTTGCCTGAATGCCATGCCTTTTTTCGTGATCTATGATGATCTGAAAGGCCTTTTCCAATCTGTATACGATCCAATAATTCGCCGGCGATGAAATGGTACGCCTGTTTTTTAATGCTGTTTCAGAACGATCTATCCAGGCTTTTAATTCTGAATGGTGCCTCTCGAATCGAGATAAAATATCACCATTCATTTGACTCTGTTCAGGCTCCCAAATAGAAAATGTCTTTGTTTTCTTGCGTCGATCAGGCTTTACAGACTCGTGAATGAATCGCCCAAAAAAGCAAACAAGGAAACCTAGGCGCCCCAAAAAAGGTTCCGTGTGACGGCCTTCAGCAATGTCACTGAAAGTCTTAAAATAGCTCGAATTAATGACAATGAGATGGTCAATGTTTTGTGCTATGCTCCATGTTTTTGCATCAGGCTTCCAATTCAACTCATCTTTGGATAGCTCACCGAAGGCGAAAACAAATTCCTTCGTAAGCTGGTCAATTTGGCTTTTCCAATGAGCAATTTTTTCTAAGGGCGACAGAACAATCATTCTTTTTACTTTTTAAAGACACAAACTTACTAATATGCTGATTATGAGCCATTTAAACCGAATAGCAACTTCGCACCATACTCAATTTAAACGTATTTATACGTTTATACTCATATAAAATCGCAAGTATACATTTACTCTACTACAAAAACTTGCTGTTGTCTCCATATTTGCCTCAGAACTTATTTTCAAACGCACAAAATTTTTTAGTTATGAATCAATTAGTGAATTATGTACAGCTGATCGGAAACCTTGGACAAGAACCCGAATTGCAAACAACCCAAAACGACAACAACATGCTTAAACTCTCCCTTGCTACAAGTGAGAATTACCTGGACAAATCCGGAAACTGGCAAAGCAAAACAGATTGGCACAACCTGATTTGTTGGGGACAACTTGCTGAAAGAATGTCGAAAAGCCTGCAAAAAGGAGATCAGATTCTCGTACGCGGCAAACTGCAGCATCGCAAGTACGAAGACGACAAAGGTCAAACACGCTACTACACACAGGTACATGTCAATAGCTACATGCGGATGAAACAGCGTACAGCAGTGACAGCCTAAACAGCATGCTCACCTATAAACACAAACGCACTTTTGTGTAAAGACCAAACACGTATTCATCTCTTTTACGGATCACCCGACAACGGTCGGGTGATTTTTTTTTGCCAACTTAGGATTTCTTTGGCCGCTTATAAATAGGGACGGTAGAACAAGGCTCACCATACATGATACTCTTTGCGTATGGCTGTAAAGCCCGTGTCAAATCCATGTAAGCCGATTCCGGAACAGGTTTGTCTGAACAACCTTTAATGACATACAATCCATCTCGATGAGACTCCCAGTTCTTTTTACGTATGATTTCACTATAATACTGCTTCAGAAAATGCGCTTTGGAGCCATGGTATACATCCTCAGCGTAAGGATGCAAATATGTACTCACCAGCATATAAGCCCACACAGGGACAATGGCATCTGTACTGCAATACACACAGACAATCTTGCCTGCATGCACGGACCAATCGATTCCTTTGATCGCACTGCGGAATTCTTTTTCCCTCAGCAACAGTCCTTTGAAAAGGTATTGACTGATGTCCAGTTCCTCTATTTCTGCCTGAGGATAATACTCTTCAAGGTTGATGGTCTTTAAGGGGCTGTTGGCTACTCGGTTGACAAGAGGGCCCTGACTACTTAGATCTTTCATGATTTCTTCTTTTCTTCCTCAATTCCTATCTGTTTGCCAATACTTTCATTCTCGGCAACGATTTCCTTTAACATAGGTAGATCGTTCTTACTCTTCAAACCAAAATAATCCATAAATCGTTCTGAGGTCTCATAAATGATAGGTCTGCCTGGAGCATCACTTCTGCCCTTGATATCAATGAGTTCTTTTTCCAATAGTTTTTTGATGGTATAGTCTACCGAAACGCCCCTGATTTCCTCTACCTCCCCCTTGGTAATAGGTTGTTTATAAGCAATAATAGCCAAAGTTTCCATGGCTGACCGGGACAACTTCTTTTTACCCGTTACTTTGAGGTAATCCTCGATTGTTTTGTGATACTGTCCTTTGGTGAGAAAAACATAACCACCGTCAATCTCCGCAATTTCAAATATGTAGTCATCAGCGCTGTACTTTTCCATTAGTTGCTCTACCTTCTCACGCACATCCTCCCTACTCAAATTCAATTCCAATGTTCCGGACAGGCTGTCTGCTATTTGATCTGCATTCACAGGCTCTTTGGTGGCATAAATGATCGCTTCTATATGTCGAATATAATCCGTCATGTTCTTTTTTCAAGGTCCATCAAAGGTAGCCATTTATTGGATTCTTAAATATGCCTAGTGCGCATAGAATGCTCATAGGATTTATATTGGAGATTGCTTATCATTGTAGTACATGGCACCAAAAATCAAAACCTATTACGAATGTGCTGCTTGCGGCCACCAATCACCCAAATGGAATGGCAAATGCCTCAACTGCGGGTCCTGGGACAGCTACGAGGAAAAACGCACCCAGCCGAAACAAAAGAAAAACAGTCTGGAGGGCGTCCTCCGCAATCAAGGGGAATCCTCTAAGCCGATCGCAGTTCGAGACATACCTGTTCAACCACAAGTTCGAATGGATACCATGGACTCCGAGCTCAATAGGGTTTTAGGTGGAGGAATCGTACCGGGTTCTGTCGTCTTAATTGGCGGCCAACCCGGCATAGGTAAATCTACCTTGTTGTTGCAAACAGCACTGAATATGCCGGCAGCTATTCTTTACATATCCGGAGAGGAAAGCAACCATCAGATAAAAATGAGGGCCGACCGCATTGCCGGCCAAAATGAGAAATGTCTGGTCTTCAATGAAACAGACATTCACCTTATCTTGCAGGAGGCTGAAAAAATTAACCCGGCATTAATGGTGCTAGACAGCATACAGACTTGTCGCACATCTGACCTGGACAGCCTTCCAGGAAGTGTTGCTCAGATTCGCACTTGTGCACAATTGGTACAGGAATACGCTAAAAAGTCCAATGTTGCTGTGTTTCTGATAGGGCACATCAACAAGGAAGGAAATATTGCCGGTCCCATGCTCCTAGAGCACATTGTAGACACCGTATTACTATTCGAGGGCGATCGGAAATTTCAATTCAGATTGCTGCGCGCAGCAAAAAACCGCTTTGGGAACACCGATGAGATTGGCATTTTTGATATGCGCGCTGATGGCCTTCAACCAATCGAAAACCCGTCCGAACTTTTCCTCTCCAATCGCTTTACGGAAGTGAGTGGTCAGGCGATCGGAACACTTCAAGAAGGACGAAGAACCGTTCTCAGCGAAGTACAGGTATTGATCAACAAAGCCATTTTCGGCACTCCACAGCGATCGGCAACCGGCTTCGACATGAAAAGACTACACATGGTCCTGGCCGTGATCGAAAATAAATTAGGCCTTTTCTTTGGCCAAAAAGATGTCTACCTCAATATTGCCGGCGGTCTCAAGATTCAGGAAACCGGCATGGATATGGCTGTCGTAGCTGCTGTGCTATCCGCCCATTTCGACCTTTGCATTCCCGGCAATTTCTGTTTCATTGGCGAATTATCCTTGTCCGGCCAATTTTCCGGGGTGACCCAAATGGATCAGCGCGTCAATGAAGCGGCACGCATGGGCTTTGATCAAATTTTTGTCCCGCCTAACAAGCGTTCAGTTAAAGCAACGCACGAAGCTAAACTGATCTCCGTCAAACATGTTGAATCTTTATACCATCTCATGAAAGATCTACTGTAATGTCAGGAGTGCATTCCAAAAACAAAAATGAGCTCATCGTCTTTGTTGATAGCCAATGCGTGGTTTGTAATGGGCTGGTGGAATGGATACTAGCCAGGGACAAAAAAAAGCTGTTTCAATTTGCCGGCCTCAACAGTGAACGATTTAAAGCGCTCAAAGAAAACCAGAACTTAACTGATATTCCGGACAGCGTGGTGTTCTATAAGCAAGGTAAAGTGTATTTTAAGTCTCGCGCCGTACTGCATATTTTTCAGAATTTTGGATTCCCCTGGTCTTCGATTCACTCAATTGGGCAATGGCTACCGGAAAGGTGGAGCGATGCGCTATATGACTGGGTGGCGCAAAATAGATATGGGTGGTTTGGACAAACGGAGGAAGATTTCTGTAAAATGCCTGCCCCAGAACACAAGGGTAGGTTTCTCCGCTAATTGCTCATGGATTGAGATTGTAGCTGATCCAGCTGATCCAACATAGAAGGGCAGTGTTCAAAAAGCTCGTCCACCCGGATATAAGTATTCTCCAATTTATCCTTCATCCAATTATTCAGGTGCTTGGACTTTTTTTGCTCCTTGGCCGCTTCTGAAATCTTGTTGTAATCCTCATCTAAATTCGCTTGATGAGGATCGGTACGACCCAGAAGTTGAATAACACGTACAATCTTCTCCCTTCTTGCATTTCGATCCACAAAGCCAGCCGAAATATCGTTGACTTCAAGAGAATCAAGGGTAAAATAGATATCCGGTTCAAGTTGATCAATTTCAAAAAAGGTATTCCCGGTAGCCGGGTTCATAACTCTGCCCCCGTTGGTAGAGCTTTGCTCTTTATCGTAAGAATATTTCTGAACAGCAAATTCAAAGCTGATACTGTCCACGGCAATCAATTGCGCAACAGAATCTGCCAATTCTATTTTCTTCTCAATGTCTTCATCCAGGATGTCAGGACTCATCAAAATATGCCTGGCATTGACATTGTTTCCTCTGCGGTCAATCAATTGAATAAGGTGATAGCCGAAAGGAGATTTAATGACCGGCGAAAGCTCACCTGGTTTCAAATTGAAAACAGCCGCTTCGAATTCAGGTACAAATGTACCTCTCTTCTGCCATCCCAAATCACCTCCTTGTGAAGCCGAACCGGGATCTTCGGAATATCTTCCGGCCAATTCCGCAAAATCCTCACCTTCCTCAATCCTGTCACGCAAACGCTGTAAAAGATCGACGACTGCCTCTTTGGAGGCTTCGCTTGGTTCCGGTTTGAAAACGATTTCTCTGTACTCCACCTCAGAACTAAAATAAGGCAAACTGTCGCGCGGGATGTTATTGAAAAAATCCTTTACCTCGGATGGTGTCACTTTAACATTCCTCACAATTTGTGACTGCATGCGCTCTACAAGTAATTTATCCATTAAATCACTACGGAATTCTCTCTTTACTTCATTAATGGACATACCGTAATATTCCTCGAAATAGTCGATGTCATTGTTCATCATACCCAAGATTTGATCAATGCGCGCTTCTAATTGCGCTTCCACCTCTTCTTCCGTCACTTCAATAGAGTCCAGTTTGGACTGATTCAACAACAAATTCTGTAAAATCAAATTTTGGAGAATGGCACATTTCCCTTTTTCACCTGGATCATTACCCCTTTCCTTGAGAATCGCCACCTGCTCGTTCACTTCACTCAACAAAATGAGTTCACCTCCTACGCTGGATATAATCTTATCGACAAGATAGGCCGAACTATCGCCTTCTTGGGCCGTGGCTAAGTTCAGGGTTGCCAAAAATAAGATTGCTGTTAATTGCTTGATCAGACTCATTTCAATTGACGTATTTTATTCGATTCTTCTTCAGGGCCTTTTGGTAGTTGTCCTCTTTTATCTTCTGGAGTAACTTGATTTTACGCCTGTGTAGTATAAGTTTTTCTATTTCGTCTCTCACAAAAAGTAAAGGGGCTATTTCTCCTTCCGGTACTTCTTCCAACAATAAAAGACGCCACTCCACTCCATTTTTATAGACGGAAAAAATATTTTCTGGTAACTCATCAGGATTCACCTCTGAAAACTTTCGGATGATGTCTCGATAAGAAAAGTAATTCAATCGGGCCAGGCTATCTTTCTCTTGTAAAATATGGGTCTTGTTACGGAGGCTGTCCCGAAAAACTTCGATGTCTATTCCGGTCTCTTTTATCTCACCATTTTTCCACCACATGAGGCCTAATACACGCTGATTGAGAATAAAGTCTTTCTGATTCTCCTCGTAGTAATCAATAACCTCCTCATTATCCACTATCGTATCCAGCATGGCTGTCGTCAACTGCTCTTCGTAATCGTAAAGAATGAGAGAACGCCTGTAATCCTCCACCATTTCGTCAATGCGCTCCATATCCTCAATCTGGTTTTTTGCTTCGTAGAGCATGACCTGATTGCGCAACCAACGCTCAATATAGGCATTGATAATCAACGCACTGTCCTCGGAGCTTTCTTCACCGGAGAGCAAATCTTCAATATCCTTGTCATATAAGACATTGTCATAAGCCTGAACCAGTGCCATACCTTCATCCTCGTTTGTTTCCTGCGTACACGAAAAAATAAATAGTAAGCTGGTTACTGTCCAGAGAAAAAACTTCATGAAATATTTATTGAATCAACTTTTTGAGGGTTCTCTTATGAATATCTACCTCATATTGCTCCTTCAGTTCTTCCACCCATTTCTTTTCCAGTGCATCCTGGTAATCCGCTACTACATACCCTTTGGATTCATCCAGGGTCTTCTGACCAGCCGGAAGTATTTCTTCGATCTTCTTAAAAACGTGTGCTTTATCACCCTGACGAGTAAGTGATCCGACAGCTCCTTCCTCCCACTCCATAGACTGGAGTTGATCTGCATTGGATTTCTCGATAATTATTTCTGAGCTTGTCAACATGGTTTTGTTTTTAGCGTTATACTTCTCAAGTAACGCTTCATCGTCCAGCTTGGACGCCATCTCTCTTACCTCACGAGCTTCAAGTGGATCTGATGAGTAAACCGTGTACTGCTTAATGCGGGCACGTTCCTCCCACACATAATTGGATTTATTATTGTCGAAGAAGCCTTGAATGCCTACCGAATCTTTACTGGCCTTGTCCCAAACATTGACTTTAGTCGCCTCAAAAAGCAAAATTCCTTCCGTATATTCTTTCATCAAGGCTGCAAACTCAGGATACTTTTCCTCTAATTGTGATTCTTCATGTCGGAGACAGCTCTCATCTATGAAATTATCGAATAAACTCTTCGCCACACCTTCGTAATCCATTGATTTTCCCAGGCTCACTCTTTCTCTCGCCGATTTCATCAAGAATAAAACATAATCGCGTAGAGAAAATTCTGAAGTGCCCTGATCGAAGATCAAAACGCTCGTATCTGGTCGATCCTTTGGAGCAGCCCAACGGTAAGTCACCAAAGTAGAATCCAATTGCTCCTCAATGAAGGCATCCAATAATTCCTCTTTAACCTCAATATCACTATTCTTACGTACCTCACGTACCAAAGCATTTTCAGCAATTTGAAAACGGGCATCTCTTACAACCAGACTTTCAATATACCTGTAATTGGTCTCTAGAGGGGGCATATCGTTCTTGCTAATTCTTTTGATGATGTGCCAGCCGACAGAAGTTTCAATCGGCTCAGAATAGAGACCGTCCTCCTTTAATGAGTAGGCAGCATCCTCAAAAACCTCTTCATATTGACCGATAGATATTTTTCCTATGTACCCACCTTTTTTGGCTGTCTTCTTGTCATCACTTTTTTCCTGGCATACTTTTTCAAAAAGGGCTCCATCTTGAAGCTCAGTGTAAAATTCTTTAATTTTCTCCTCTGCTTCTCCAGGATTTTCCTCTCCCTTCATTGCAAAAATATGAGCAATCTCGATGCTTCCCCTTGCCGGTCTTTCACTGTGGACCTTTACAATGTGATAGCCAGCCTCGCTCCTAACCGGCTTACTCACTTCTCCTACCGGTGTAAGGTATACAGCATTCTCTACTTCATAAAAACCATTGGGTAACATGGCTGTAACGAAACCGAGATACCCTCCTTGTTGAACTGAACTCTGGTCTGCCGAATATTGCTTCGCAAGTGATGCAAAATCCTCACCTTTCTGCAAACGCTCGTAAACTGACATGGCTCTATTATAAGCTTTCAGTGTGTCCTCCGGGGTTTTATTGCGCCCCATTCCAAATAGAATATGACTTACTTCCCGATCGGTCTGTTGTCTTTCATATACTTCGCGAATCAGTTTATCCTTAATCTGCTTGTCCGTCAAGTAGGAAGTCGCCAATTGATCCCGATAACCTTTCAGTTCTCTTTTTATTTTTGCATTCTCATGCAATCCCATGTCAATGGCTTTTTTCACTTTCAATTTGAAATTGACATAGAGATCAAGATATTCTTCCACAGACTCTTCACTGTAGTCCGCCTCATCCCCGTTGGTTTTCTCGTAAATGTGCTTGAACTCAGAAACGGGGACTTCAATTTCTTCAACAGTGAAAAGTATATCATCCGAAGACTGACCTATGGCTGATAGGCTCATCAAAATAACAACAACAGAACTCCAAATTCTCATAAATATTAACTTTTCGCACTTAAGTGATAATAGGGACAATCCCTCAGGACGCAGCAAAAATAAGAAACAGTTTGATTCCGATTTTATTTTATAGGTCAAAGCCTATGTCCTTGCGATAATACATCCTTTCGAAGGAGATTTCTTGAATGCAGTTGTACGATTTTTTTAACGCCGCCTTGTAATCATCTGCGATCGCCGTCACCGCCATTACCCTGCCGCCGTTTGTCAACAACTTTTCTTCGTCTTTACGCGTACCTGCCTGGAAAATGACAATATCTTCTTGAGTCGAAGGCAGATCAATTACTTTTCCCTTTTCATAAGGTCCAGGATACCCCCCGGAGGCCAGAACAATGGTCGTACAAGCCCTACCGCTAAGTCTGATTACCTCACGGGAAAGTGTCTTTTTACTGCAAGCCATCAAATGGCTCAGAAGGTCAGAGTCTATCAGGGGCAAAACAACCTCTGTTTCAGGATCTCCAAAGCGACAGTTGTATTCGATTACATAAGGTTCACCTTTAACCGCAATCAAACCAAAAAACAGAACACCCCTGTAGTCCATTTTTTCATTGCTCAGGCCTTCGATGGTAGGGCGCACAATGCGATCTTCTACTTTTTTCATTAATTGCTCATCAACAAAAGGTACCGGAGATACTGCTCCCATGCCACCGGTATTGAGCCCCTTATCACCCTCTCCAACACGCTTATAATCTTTGCTAACGGGCAAAATTCTATAATCTTGCCCATCTGTCAGGGCAAAAACACTGAACTCCTTTCCGTCCAGGAACTGTTCTACCAAAACGGAATTTGAAGCATCCCCAAATTTACCGCCGAGCATTTCCTCAAAAGAAAAAAGGGCCGATTTGATGTCCTTCTCGATCAATACTCCTTTACCAGCAGCCAGACCATCGGCTTTCAAAACAACCGGTGGCTCTTGCTCACGAATAAAGTCCATTCCCTCTATTATGGATGAATGGTCAAATTTTCTGGCACTTGCAGTAGGTATTTGATAACGCTGCATAAAGGCCTTGGCATAAGATTTACTGCCTTCCAGTTGAGCAGCCTCCGACTGAGGTCCGAAAACAGCAATTCCCTTTTGCTCTAAATAATTGCTAATTCCGTCTATGAGGGGTTGTTCCGGGCCCACAACAACCAGGTCGATGCTTCTATCCTTACAAAATTGAGCGATAGACTCAAAATCATCATCCTTTACCTCCTCATCTGGTTTGAAAGCCTCTGTGCCTCCATTACCCGGTAGGACAAATAGTTCACCACATTTCGGTGATTGCCTCAATTTCCATGCGAGAGCGGATTCTCTGCCGCCCCCTCCAAGGACCAATACATTCCACATGATTTTCTGCTTTGGCTTGGCTCAAATATAGGCTTTCAAGCTTAAAATGCTACAAATGTCTCTCAGCGTGATAAGAAGAGCGAACCAGTGGACCACTTTCTACAAAGTCGAACCCTCTTTTCAGGCCTTCTTCCTTATACTGGTCAAATTGTTCTGGTGTAATGTATGCCGCCACCTCAAGATGCATCGGAGTTGGCTGCAAGTACTGACCGATCGTCATCACATCACATCCATGAGCTACCAGGTCGTCCATAATTTTGTAAACCTGTTCCGGTGTTTCGCCAAGGCCCACCATAATTCCTGATTTGGTCCGCTTGCCGTAATCCTTGGTTCTCTGTATTTGCTCTAGACTTCGGTAGTATTTTGCCTGGGGCCTTACCTTGCGGTAGAGATCCTCTACTGTTTCCATATTGTGAGAAACTACTTCCTGGCCCGGGGATATCATACGTTCAAGCGCCTCCCAGTTGGCCCTTACATCCGGAATCAAAGTTTCAATGGTGACTTCGGGGCTTCTTTCTTTGATGGAACGCACCGTCTCATACCATATTTCTGCTCCACGATCTTTCAATTCATCCCGGTTTACGGAAGTCAGTACTGCGTGCTTAACGCCCATCAAATCGATGGCCTCAGCAACTCTGCGCGGCTCGTCTTCATCATATTCGGGTGGTCTGCCGGTTTTTACGGCACAGAAAGAGCAGGACCTCGTACATGTATTTCCCAGAATCATGAAAGTAGCCGTTCCTGCCCCCCAGCATTCACCCATATTGGGACAGTTACCACTCTGGCATATGGTGTGCAAATTATATTCATCGACCAATGACCTGACTTTCTTGTAATTCTCCCCAATGGGAAGTTTTACCTTCAACCAGGATGGTTTTCTTTCTCTTTTAGGCTTTTTCTCAAGAACATTAAGTTCAATCATTCCAAATACTTTAAGATTTCTTACCCAAACGAAGGGCAAGATAAACATTGATGAAAAGACTTTGGTTCTCATCGATGATCATGATGGGTACTTCGGTAAAAAAGTAATCGAATAAAATCCCAAAATCTGCCATGCTGATCCCATTGTCCTGCTGGCTCCATTCAAACTGGGTACCTATGCGACCATGAATACCGGGACGTAGGCTGAGCTCGTTCCAGCCATTAGCAAGCCCAGTGCCGCCAAAGATTTGATTGCGGTCAAGAAACTCGGTTTCTGTGCTCTCGGAGTATTTGATGTCAGTCAGGCCTCCCTGAACATCATTAGAAAAAACCCTCAAATAATAAGGGCGGAGAAAACCAATGCTCGGGCCAAGCTCACCTTGAAAAGAGACGCGTACTCCCTTTTCACGACTCTTTTCTCCAAAAAGATAACGCAATCCTCTACCCGCCCTCAGGATGTATAAATTGTTTTGTTTACCATAGACAAAAGCCTTGCTGGATTCTCCCAGTCCGGATAATGGAGGATTGTTGCTCTGTCGGTATTCCCTGTTGTGTCTGATGAATCCCAGGTCGACATGCCAAAAGGCTGTTTTATAATAAGTCTTGTTTTCTCCCCAGTTCAGGCCAGCAGAAAATCCATTGGAATGCAATGTCATTTCAAAATCCCACTCTCTGTCATAGTACAGATTCTGCTGTCCTAATTGCCCAATACTGCGCTCTTGAGCTACAACCAAAGATGTAACGAGCAGAATACAGGACATAAGTCCCAGGCGCCCTATTGAAATAGATTGAAAAATACTGCTCACTGCCATTGGTTAAAATATGAGGATACGAATCATCATCTTCCTTCCTCTCAACCTGAAATATAAAGACTTTGTTCCGCAAGTACAAGATATGACGCCCTGAGCCTTCTGCTCTGGTTCAAATTCAATTGGATAATATGGTCTGATCTCTGAAAAAATTCAGGTTTGTTGAAAAACTCAGATGATTGGTCCCGCCAGCCTGATGAAATAAACTGCGACCATAATCCAGCCTGAACTTGCTAATCCTGATCCCTACTCCAAAGGAAAATCCTGCACCACTGGAAAAGTTATCGAGTTGAAGCTCTTCCCTTCTTAAGTGATTGTAGGAGGCTCGCAGACGAATGGTCTCTCTTTTACCTAACAATAACTCTGCATTGACTACAAAATGTAGCAGTAGAATGTCAAAAAACCCATCTTCAATTTGATTCTCAGTCAAAATGAAGCCTCCTGCATTTGTTTCATCCGTTTGATCGTCATAAAGTAGATCCCAATCTTCGAGATGCTGATAAATAATGCTGTATCTGAAAGGTAGGTGCTCAAAGCGCTTTGAGAAAGCCAATTGGACATTGGTAGGAAGGCGTCCTCTTGTTTCATCCGTAAACTCAGACAAAACAAAACCAAAATTATTGGCTACAAGTGCAAGACTCATGCGCTTTTCTGACACGAAATACTGTATACCGGCATCAAATCCCAGTGCACTGGAATTGAAAACATCGTAGTTAGAGTGTATCCAGCGTGCATTTAAACCCACAGCCATTCGCTCGTACAACTGATAGCCCACACCCACATGCCACGCCAGATCAGAAGCGTTGAAATTACCATTCTCCACACCCCTGACATCCGTCCGCACAAAGTCACCATAATTCATGAAGTGAACTCCTGTATGCCAGGTAATACCGCTGGAGTCAAGGTGATGACTAAAATTGAATGACCCCGATTGAATATCGTCAAAATGAAAGAGTGTACTAAAGCTGATTTGCTGATCCATTTGCGGGTTCAGGAGAGCAGGATTGAAAACAGCAAGATTATTGTCCTCTTCTCTTAAGTTGAGTTGTTGAAAAAGTGCCGTCTGTCTGGCTGAAAATGGCGTATTAAGAAAAGCGTATGATTGTCCGCCCCCCAAAAGCTGTGCCTCAGTTTTACCAGGGAATCCGACCAGTAAGGTCAAAATAAATATTGGCCAACTATTCGCCTTCAAAAGCTTTTTGATCATCTCTTCTCCAAATTGTACGACAAACACCGATTTCACAATTCATCTTTCTTTTGATCATCCCCTGCTCATCATATAGCTTAAGCAGCCCATGTTCAAAATCCCCATCCATGTAAGTTCCCTCAGCTTTCAAAGAACCGTTGGGATAATATTCCTTAAACGGACCGCTTTCAATTCCATTTTCAAAATGTACCTGCTCCTTAACTTGTCCGTTGGGGTAATAATTCTTTAGAAGCCCAACCGTCTTATCTCGCTCGTAGGTGGCCTCCTGTAGTACTTGCCCGGTACTGTCAAAAAGCATATAGCTACCGTGATACTCCCCATTTTCGTGATGTTCAATACTCTGCACCTGACCATTGGGAAAGAAAAACTTCTTCTCTCCATGTAAGAGACCATCTTTATAGTGTGCACGCTCAAACAACTCTCCCGATGGATAATAAATCTCGTAAAGTCCATGTAAAATACTATCGCTTTTGAGCTGGTAGCGCTCGACCAGTATTTCTCCTTCACGTTTTTCAACCCACTCCAATTTATCATCGCAATTGGCCGCGAGTAATAGAACAGAAAGAAAAACCCAAATTTTAGATACTTGAAACAATTTGAAGTCAGGCCACCGTGCTCCTGCCGATACTCTCATAATGAAAATCCAGTTTAGACATAGCGTCTAAATCATAAAGGTTTCTGCCGTCAAAAATTGCATTTCCCTGCATATTTTTTTGGATCTTCTCAAAGTCAGGCACACGGAAAACACTCCATTCCGTCATGATACAAAGCGCATCCGCATCTTGCAATACCTCGTAGGGATTGGCCGCGTAGCTTACCTGATCCGATTCCGGATAAACATGCTTGAAATTATCCATGGCCTCAGGGTCATACATTTTTAAGCTCGCTCCCGCCTCAATTAATTCTTTGGACACGTAGAGAGCAGGAGCCTCTCGTATATCGTCGGTGTTGGGTTTGAATGCCAAACCCCATAAAGCAATAGTCTTACCTTTCAGATCTCCGCTGAAATACGTATGAATCTTGTCAACCAGAATCCTGCGTTGGTTGCTGTTAACATCCAAGACGCTCTTTAAAATTCTAAAATCGTATTGATTCTTGTTGGCCGTGCGCAACAGCGCTTGCACATCTTTGGGGAAACAGCTGCCACCAAAACCTACTCCAGGAAATAAAAATCGCTTACCAATCCTGCTATCACTGCCCATTCCATTTCTTACATCATCTACGTTCGCTCCTAATTTCTCGCAGAGATTGGCAATTTCATTCATAAAGGTGATGCGTGTAGCCAGATAAGAATTGGCCGCATATTTCGTCATTTCTGCAGAGCGAATATCCATGAATATCACTGGATTGCCCTGCCTCACAAACGGACGATAGAGTTCACCCATCATCTCTCTGGCACGATCGCTCTCCGTGCCTATTACTACGCGATCTGGCTTAAGAAAGTCATCTACAGCCACCCCCTCTCTTAAAAACTCAGGATTGGAAACTACGTCAAACAAATCGTTGTCGAGCTTGGCAGACAACCGTTCGGCTACTTTCTCTGCTGTCCCCACTGGAACAGTAGATTTGTCTACAATGATCTTGTATTCTTTGATGATTCCCGCAAGATCATCTGCCACACCAAGCACGTAACTGAGATCTGCGGAGCCGTCTTCACCGGGAGGCGTTGGCAATGCTAGAAAAACAATATTGGCATCCTTAACAGCCTCTTCCAGGTTGGTGGTAAATTTCAATCTCCCCTGTCTTGTGTTTCTTTCAAAAAGAACTTCCAGACCAGGTTCATAGATGGTCAGTTCGCCACTTCGGAGTTTATTGACCTTGTTTTCATCAATATCAACACAAATTACTTGGTTACCAGTTTCCGCAAAGCAGGTCCCTGAAACGAGACCTACATATCCCGTGCCTACTACAGCAATATTCATGAGTGGAGTGTTTATTTATCAGAAAAATTAATAAAATTCGGATCGTAAATCCTCTGTTTCAGCCTTTTCCTTGAGGTTTTCCATCAAGACATTTTTAATATCCGCAGCGTACATGGAGCGCATTCTTTGTTCAAAAGAGCTTTCAACCATAGTATTCTGAGTTTCGCTGACCACGCTGAATGCGTAAACTCCATTATTTCCCTGTACAATTTTGGTCTCCGAACTAGGTGCCGTTTGGACTATTTTACCTACCAATTCAGGTTCATTTCCAACTTTTGGCACAAACGAGTTGCTGACTACCACATTGTTAATGGTATCCACATTCGCATTAAAGCGACTGGCTATAGCACCCAACTGCATGCCCTGTAAACTTTTCATCAAATCTTCCCCACGAAGTTCATTTCGCACCATAGGTTCAACTTGCGGACGCACATCTTCGGCCTTGGCCAATCCTTCATCAATGACTTGGTCTAATGCCACTAGAAAGTAATTGCTATTGAAATAGTTGACTGTATTCTGCTTTGTGTAAACGTCCTCACTCACCTGGCCTTCGTCAGCATTATCAAATGCCCACCGAATAGCCTCACGTGACAATTGCTCATCACCCATGATTTGGATCATAAAACCGTTCGGACCCAATAATTCCGTTTCCGTCAGAATGAGCGAAGGGTCGTTGTTTACGTATGCACGTAACGCTTCCAATGTGCGATTTTCACGGACAATTTCCTGAGCCTCCTCATATTTCTTGTCCTGAGTGGCCTCACTGGGCACAATAGGCTGCCTAAGATATGCCAGGCGATAACCCATGGTGTTTTCTTCGTATTTGCGATCCGTAACTTCAACCAAATGAACCCCAAATTGGGTGGTCACGGTATAAAGCTTTCCAGGCTCAGCATAATAGAAAATCAGATCGTTAAAAGGTTTCACCATTTGACCTCTTGCTGTAAATCCAAGATCCCCTCCTCTTGTGGCTGTAGCATCTGTGCCGAAATTTAATGCGAGGCTGTCGAAGTTGTTTTGACCGGTTTCAATCAGGTTTTTCAGACTGTCAACCGTTTTCTGAGCCTGGGCAAACCCAGTAGCATTGGGTTGAATAAGTATGTGTCTGGATTTTACAGAGTCGGCGATGATTTTCTTATCAACAAGTTTAATTACCCGGTATTCCCCTGCATCCGAGTAAGGACCATAAACCGCGCCAACAGAGAGATCCTCCAGGGTGTCTGCAATTACAGCGCTTACCTCTTCCTTCAAAACGTACGCAGTATCATTAATACCTTCATTTTGTTCCACCAAAAGATTGAGCTGATCAGTGGTTTCCATCTGGCCCTTTAACTCCGTTATTTCCTGAAGTAATTGTGTGCTATCCTCCGAAGTGGGGCTGA